>JBAXZY010000053.1:0-10792 GCA_041670045.1 Bacilli bacterium
CAAACAAAACCGCTTCCCATCATATCAACAGGAAGCGGTCAATTGATTTTAGCCCTTAGTTACCGGAGTGGTTTCTGGAGTGACATCAGGATACTGTTCACGTTTAGCATTGTAGGAAGTGTGCAACAGTTTTTCGGCTAAAGGTGAGCCCGGACGCTTAAGGTAATCAGCATAGAGCTTCTGAATATCCGGATTCAGATGACTTCTTCTGATCGGTTTACCCTTATCTTCATCATAGAGAACCTGAGCTCTCTTTTCGCGGTAGGTATTCCAGATATCAGTGTCCTCATGCGGTAAGAAGACCGGGAAGACGTATGGCTGACCGCCACCGTTGATGCAGCCGCCTGGGCAGCCCATGACCTCAATGAAGTCATATTTGCAGGTGCCGTTAACGATCTGATCAAGGAGAATCTTGGCATTCTTCATGCCGGAACAGACAGCGATATTGATGGTAGAGCCGTTAATCGATAAGGAAGCATCCTTGATTCCAGCTAGGCCACGGCAAGGCTGGAAGACAACAGGTTCCATCTCTTCATTTGTGAGAATATGGTAAGCCGTTCTGACAGCAGCTTCCATGACACCGCCAGTGACACCGAAGATGACACCGGCACCGGAATTCTCACCAATGAAGTCATGATCGAACTCTTCATTAGGAAGACGAGACCAGACAATACCCGATCTTCTCAGCAACTGACCTAATTCACGGGTAGTCAAAACGACATCCACGTCTTCGATTCCGTCAACATTCATTTCCTTGCGGGCACGCTCATACTTCTTAGCGGTGCAGGGGACAATGGAGCAGACGCAGATCTTGGAACGGTCAATCTTATGAGCCTCAGCATAGTAGCTCTTAATGATGGCTCCCATCATCTGCTGCGGAGATTTGCAGGTGGAAAGATGAGGAATCAGACTTGGATAATTAAGTTCAATATAGTTAATCCAGCCAGGTGAGCAGGAGGTAAGCATCGGATTAGCAGTATTGGAAGAGAATCTCTTAACGAATTCAGTAGCTTCTTCCATGATGGTTAAGTCAGCGCCGAAGTTGTTATCGAAGACCTTGAAGAAACCAAGACGATGCAAAGCGGCAGCTAATTTGCCAGTGGAATTGGTGCCAATCTTATCACCGAATTCTTCGCCGATTGAGGCACGGACAGCCGGAGCCACAATGCAGATAACAGTCTTGCCATCAGCAAAAGCCTTATCAAGAACCGGAATATCATTATGTTCCATCAAGGCACCAGTCGGGCAGACTAAAGTGCACTGACCGCATTGGATGCAAGGAACATTAGCAAAGGAGCGGTTGGCAACCGGTCCAACAATGGTCTTAAAGCCACGGTTCTCGAATCCTAAGATGCCGATTCCCTGAGCCTGTTTGCAGGCTTCGATGCAACGTCCGCAGAGAATACATTTTGAGGTATCACGGACAATGCCAGGAGCAATCTCATCCAAAGTGGTAGGAGTTTTATTTCCAACATACATTTCCGGACGAGCGCCGACTTCTCTGGCAGCTTCAAGTAATTCGCAGTGGCCGTTCTTACGGCAGGATTGGCAGTTATAGTAGTGATTGGAAAGCAAGAGTTCAACGGAAGTTCTTCTGGCGGCAACGGCAGCAGGATCATTGATAAGAACATGAAGTCCGTCCCGGACAGGATAAGCACAGCTAGGTACCAATCTTCTTTCGCCGTCGACATGGACCAGACAGACACGGCAGCTAGCTAAAGAGCAAGCATGGTCTCTCCAGTTGCAAAGGTTAGGAATATTGAAACCGCAGATTTTAGCAGCTTCCAGAACGGATAAATCATCATCGACAAGGTAGGGGTGATTTTCAATGTAAATAGTTATTTTCTTAGCCATTTTGCTTACTCCTTGTAAATAGCATTGAAGTGGCAGCCTGCTAAGCAGGTTCCGCACTTGATGCACTTCTTCTGATCAATGACAAAAGCTTCTTTGCCGACTACTCCAGTGATAGCCTGAACTGGGCAGTTGCGGGCGCAAAGAGAGCACTTACGGCATTTGTTTGGATCAATATGATAGGAAATCAGCTTCTTGCAAACACCGGCATCGCACTTCTTATCCTCAATATGACGGACATAGACATCATGGAACTTATTCAAAGTGGAAAGAATCGGGTTAGCAGCTGTCTGACCTAAGCCGCATAAAGCACCAACTTTAATGGATTCACTTAAAGCTTTAAGTTTGTCCAAATCGTCCATTGTGCCTCTTCCTTCTGTAATCTTAGTCATAATTTCGAGCAATCTCTTAGTACCAATACGGCACTGAGAGCATTTACCGCAGGATTCATCGCAGATGAACTGCATATAGAACTTGGCGACATCGACCATGCAGTTATCTTCATCCATGACAATAGCACCGCCAGAGCCCATCATTGAGCCGTGAGCGATTAAGGAATCATAGTCAATCGGAACATCAAGTTCATCGGTAGTAAGACATCCGCCGGAAGGACCGCCAGTCTGAATGGCTTGGAACTTCTTATCATTCTGAATGCCACCGCCAATATCGAAAATCAATGTTCTTAAGGTAGTTCCCATCGGGACTTCGACTAAGCCGACATTCTTGACCTTTCCGCCTAAAGCAAAGACCTTAGTACCATGAGACTTTTCAGTACCGATCTTAGCATATTCGCTAGGTCCGACACGGACAATGTAAGGAACGTTAGCTAAGGTTTCAACGTTGTTGATGACCGTAGGCTTGCCCCATAATCCGGAGATAGCCGGATACGGCGGCTTAGGTCTAGGCATACCACGCTTGCCTTCAATAGAATTCAAAAGGGCAGTTTCCTCACCGCAGACAAAGGCGCCTGCGCCGTATCTTAAGCCGATACGGAATGAGAAACCAGTTCCTAATATGTTGTCACCTAATAAGCCAATCTTCTCCATTTCGTCTAAGCAGATCTTGATACGTTTGCAGGCAATAGGGTATTCAGCACGAATGTAGAAATAACCTTGTTTGGCACCAATGGCGTAACCGCCAATCATCATACCTTCAATTACGGAAATTGGGTTTCCTTCCAAAATGGAACGATCCATGAAAGCACCCGGATCGCCTTCATCACCGTTGCAGATGATGTACTTAGTGTCATTTACTTGGTTAAGAGCAAACTGCCACTTTCTTCCAGTGGGGAAGCCAGCGCCGCCTCTTCCACGTAAGCCAGAAGCGGAAATCAAATCAATGACTTCCTGCTGCTTCATTCCTAAGCATTTCTTTAAAGCCTTGAAGGCATCAAAGCCAAGGGCTTCATCCATGTTCTCAGGATCAATGACACCGCAGCCATGCAAGGCAATACGGAGCTGCTTCTTATAGAAGTTGATATCATCCTGTTTCTTAACTTTCTGATGAGTATTGGGATCTTCATAAAGAAGAGCATCAACGATTTTTCCGCCAATGATATCTTCCTTGATAATGGTCTCCGCATCAGCCGGCTTGACGCCGTGATATAAAGTATCTTCAGGATAAATCTTAACGAAAGGTCCTTGTGAGCAGAAACCAAAGCATCCAACCTGGTTTACAGTAACCTTGTCTTCAAGATGGTTGGAAACAATCAGCTTCTTAAAGTTTTCAAAGATAACCTGAGAATCAGAAGATAAGCAGCCGGTTCCGCCGCAGACGACAATATGACGTTTTCCGTCTTTACCGGAAAACTTTTTGCTTAAACATTCAGAACAGGAAGCCATTTTCTTATCAAGGCTAGCCATCGTCTTGATAGGTTCGAGTTTTCTCCCCGCTTCAGAAGTCAGAGTCTTTTTAACAGTCTTAGCCATTACTTGCTCTCCTTATCCTGATATTCCTTAATGATTGAAGGAATTTCAGCTAATGTAACCTTCGGATAAACCTTCCCATTGATGCTGATTGCCGGAGCAATACCGCAGGCTCCTAAGCAACGTAAGCCATCAAGAGAGAATAGACCATCAGCAGTAGTCTGACCAGGTTTGATTTTCAATAATTCGCTGAACTTATCAAGAACATTCTGTCCGCCTTTGACGTAGCAGGCTGTTCCGATGCAGCAGCCGATCACATACTTGCCCTTAGGTACCAAAGAGAAGAAGTTATAGAAAGTAACGACTCCGTAAATCTCGGCGACTGGGATGCCAGTCTTAGCTGAGATGACTTCCTGAACTTCAAGAGGAATATAACCGTATTCCTTTTGAACATCAGAAAGAATCAACATGAGTGGCGACGGTTCGTTTTTGTAACGATTACAAATATCGACAATCATGGTGACAGCTTCCGTTCTAAGTGTCATAGAAAAGCCTCCATTTATCTCCAAACCAGTATATTATACCTTAAACCCTCAATTTTGTCTCTTTTTTCTTTGCTTATAAATGTGCTTATAGCTTATTAAATTAGTATGTTATATTTTAATTGCTCAATTCAATTTTGACGTGCAAATCCTAAATTTCATAAAGTAAAATTTGATTTTTGCCTCTTTTGCTTTATTTTTTTGAAAATTTTGTTGTTTTTCTTTCAAATCAAAAGTAAATTGACTATTTCATATGCTCATTTCATTTTTAAAATGCGTATTTTGGCTCTTAAGAAAGCATTAAATTGCTCATTTTGCATACTAAAAATTCATTTTTAAGTCCAAAGATTTCTCCTTAAAATTTTAATTTTCGTACGGATTTTCGTCTTCTTTGGGTTGTTATAAGCTCAATTCTGCTTCCACCAATAAAGCCCTCTTTGGAAGACAAAGAGGGTTTTTTTCAGACTCGGTTTTTACTTCAGAAGTTCTTCAATCGGATACCCGATCATATTGGAAGAAGGTTTCAATCCAAAGTTCTTAAGAATAGTGGAACCAATGACAGCAAAAGTATCGGTTTCATCAATCTTCCTTCCTTTAGTGTAGCAAGGAGAATAGGAGAATAAAGGAACTCTTTCACGGGTATGATCAGTTCCGGTATAAGTGGGATCGTTTCCATGGTCAGCCGTAATCATCAGCAGGTCATCGTCTTTCATCAAGGGAAGAAGCTTTCCAAGCTGGACATCGAAGGCCTCAATGGCTTTGCCATATCCAAGCGGATTTCTTCTATGGCCGTATAAAGAATCAAACTCAACCAAATTAACGAAGCAGAGACCGGTAAAGTCACGGTTTTGGGCAATATCAATCGTTCGGTTCATGCCGTCTTCATTGGACACCGTGTGGACGCTTTCGCTGCAGCCACAGCCGTTGAAGATATCATGAATCTTGCCAATGGCCAAGACTTCTTTTTTGTTTTCGGTAAGGATATCCATGGCTGTCTTGCCGCTAGGAGAAAGAGCATAATCACGGCGATCGGATGTACGGGTGAAATTGTCTTTGTTATCGCCGACAAACGGTCGGGCGATGACTCTTCCTACTCGCCATTCCGGACGCAAGGTAATTTCTCGGGCAATTTCGCAGTCACGGTACAATTCATCAAGCGGAATTACTCCGACATGGGCTGCAATCTGCAGAACGGAGTCAGCTGAAGTATAGACAATTAGGCTTCCTTCCTTCATAGACTGCTCACCTAACTGTTGCAAAATCACCGTTCCTGATTCGGCATAATTACCAATTATTTTTCTTCCGGTTCTGACAGACAATTCATCGATTAATTCTTTGGGGAAGCCATGCTCAGTAAAGGTAATAAGAGGATTAGGCGTTAAGATGCCCATCATTTCCCAATGGCCGGTCAAAGTATCCTTGCCATTGCTTTTTTCTCTCAGGGTTTGAATGAAGCTGTGGGGGTGAGCGACTTTGGATGATCCTTTGACATCAGCTAAGTCGGCTAATCCTAATGAATTAATATTGGGGATCTTCAATCCACCGCAGGCATTGGCGGTATGGACCCAGGTATTAGTTCCTTCATCACCAAATTTGGCTGCATCCGGTTCAGCGCCGATGCCAACACTGTCCATGACGATGACAAAGACACGTTTGAATTTCATAATTTTATCCCTCGTATATTTCTTCAAATATTATACTAAGCAAAAGCCTTCATTACAATTATGACACTTAGCGTTTCATGCTCTTATCATACGAGGAAGTTTCTAAAGTCCTTGAAACATGAGTGTAAATCTGCGTGGTTTCAATCTGACTATGTCCTAATAGAGCTTGGACATCTTTTAGCTGAGCTCCTTTTTCAAGAAGCCTAGTGGCAAAAGAATGACGCAAAGTATGGGGAGAAATGGTCTTATTTATGCCAGCCAGTTTGGCATAGTGCTTGATTCGAAGGAAGAAATACTGTCTAGAAACTCTCTTGCCATCCGGATGCAAAAACAAATAGGGATTTTTGGCCGATAAATCATTGCGGACCTCTTCTAAATAAGATTGAATTGTCATATTGGCTTCTTCACCAAGAGGAACAATTCTTTCCTTTCTTCCTTTCCCGAATATTTTCAGATAACCGCCTTTATAATTTATCTGATCTTTCCGAATATTGACTAGTTCGCTGACACGTAGGCCGCTTCCATAATCCAGTTCCAGCAATGCCAAATCCAGTTTTCCTTTTTTAGTTTCTTTGTCAACTTGGGAAAACAAAGAATCTATCTCTTCTTCCGAAAGGACATTGGGTAATCGTTTCTCTTTTTTAGGTGAAACCAAATCAGCGAGAACTACGGTAACCTGTCCTTCATTCTTCAAATACTTATAGAATCCTCTTACCGACATGCTTTTTCGTATCAAAGAAGACTTCTTAAGGCCTTTTTGAGACAGGCAATCCAAAAAGCGGATAAAGTCATCCCCATTTAATTCTGAGGCTTCCTTGTCCCCAACAAGAGAGGTGAATTCCTCTAAGTCTTTTTGATAGGCTTTAATGGTTTTTTGACCATCACCTTTCTCGGCGGTCAAATAAGTAAGATAACCTTCAATCGCTTCACTGCTTTTCATTTTTTGCTTTTTAGATCCTTAGCCAAGAAGATTTTTCCGCCGAATGACATGTCCTGATTCAGCTCTTGGATTATGGTGTCTTCTTTCTTAATCTCTTTGTTTTCTTTGACCGAAGCAATCCGTTCCACTACCTTTTCGACCCCAACGCCAATAAGTCTGATTGGTTCGCCTTTATAGAACTTATCAAAAATCATCATGGCGTTAAAGAAGACTTGGTCAGAGCCATTGATTGGTTTTTCAAGACTCATTCGTTTGCTTCTAGTCTTAAAGTCGCTTGAGCGGAGCTTGATGACTATGCTGATTGCATCCTTCTGATAATAATCAAGTTCTTTGGCGACATCCTCGGAACAGCTTTTGATCATGCTCTTAAGTTCATCATAAGAAGTTGAGTCTTCGCTGAAGGTTCTTTCAGCAGAGATGCTTTTAGGGTCAAAAGCTTCAATAGAGACGACATCATCACCATAGCCGTTTGCTTCGCTCTTCAGGTAATCAAACAAATTGCCTAGTGTCTTCCTGACTTTCATATCCGAGCAGTTTGCTAAATCACCAATCGTATTAATCCCTAAATCCTTAAGACGAGGAGCTGTTTTCTTGCCCACGCCATACATCTTAGAGATATCCAATGGCCAAAGCAATTTAGGAATGTTGTCCTGACTCATAATCGTCAATCCAAGGGGCTTTTTATAATCGGAGCCCATTTTAGCCAAAAATTTATTGGAACCTAATCCTATTGAGCATTTCAAATTAGTCACCCGGTATAATTCCATTTGCAAATCAAAAAGGTAATTGTATTCATTGCCTGTAGGGAGGGAATCCGTCATATCGATATAACATTCATCAATGGAAGCTTGCTCCAGAATAGGAAATTTCTTTTTCAGAAATGAAAAGAAATTCCGTGATAAGTTTTCATAATACTGATAATGTCCGGGAATCACTAATAAATTCGGGCAAATACGTTTAGCTTCACTGACCGGCATTCCTGAATGCACACCAAATTTCCTAGCCGGATAGGAGCAAGTTGAAATGACCCCTCTTCTACCATCGTAGCCGACTGCTACGCATTTGTTCTTTAAACTGCTGTCCTTTAAAGTCTCGGCCTGGACGAAGAAGCAGTTAAGGTCTATGTGGACTATCTTTTTCATACAGTATTATGTTAACAAAAATAAAGAAGCAGTGAATTATTTCTTCCGATATTCTTTGATGAGTTCCTGAGCCTGCGTTAAAGCCGAGTCAGTCACTTGGTCGCCCGAAATCATCTTAGCCACCTCTCTGACGCTTTCTAAGGCATTCAAAGGTCGGGCGGTCGTAAAAGTCTTCTGGTCTTTGGTAGTCTTGGTGATCAATAACTGATTGAAGGAGCTGGCTACCACTTGAGGCAAGTGAGAAATGACCAAAATCTGACTGGAGGAGGAGAGAGAAGAAATCTTCTTGGCGACTAAGGAAGCAATCCTTCCAGAGACACCGGTATCAATTTCATCAAAGACTAATAAATCATACGGATCCAGAGAATTCAGAACCGTCTTCAAAGCCAGCATCAGACGGGAGTTTTCACCTCCGGAGGCCGCTTTTGCTAACGGCTGATAGCCAAGACCGGCATTCAAGCCTACTAAGAAAGTGACTTTATCAAATCCATTTTCATTCAATTCCGTCTTTTCAAAACTGACTTTGAATCCATTCTTATTCAAACCTAAGTCACCCATCTGACTGGAAATGGCTTTTTCAAGCAAAGGACCAGTCTTTTTCCGTAAATCCGAAAGCACCTGAGCTTTTTGATTGGCTTCCGCTAAGCAAGCCTTGACTTGCTTTTCCTTTTCATTTTTCAGGGTTTCAAAAGAATCCAGCTGACTGACCTTTTCCTTGTAATCTTTTAGTTTTTCTAAGATATCATTGGTTGATTTCCCATACTTCCGTTGGAGTCCTTTGAGGTCAAACAGCCTTTGGTTAATCTCATCAAGCCTTTGAGGATTGCTGTCGAGAGCTTCAAAGCTGTCCTTAAAGGAAGCTAAACTATTGATCAAGTCCTGGCATTTCTCGCGGGCAACAGAAGCCTCTTGGCTTAAGGAAGTATCGCTGAAATGATCAAGTTTCGTCTCCAAAGTTTCAATCAAATCAGTAATGGTGCCTTCAGGAAGAGAAGCGGCCTCAAGATATTCATCATAACGGGTTTTGACGGCCTGATAGCCTTTCAAGGATTCAAATTCGGCATTCAAATCCTCGATTTCATTTTCTTTTAAATCGTATTTCTCGATTTCTTTTATCTGAAAATCCAAATAATCCCGGTCTAATTCCTTATGACTGTCCAATAAATCGGCCAATTCCTTCTTGGCCTGCAGTAGTTTTTGGTAAGAGATCTGATAGTCATTTAAAGCGTTTTTTTCGTCCTGGTAACCATATTGGTCAAGATAAAACAGATGACGGCTTTCATCCAATAAGGAGGAATTGGCCCCTTGGGAATGGATGTCAATCAAATGAGAGATGGCTTCCCGGTAATGGCCTAGAGTCACAGGCTCGTCATTTAAGAAGGAGCGGTTAGAATGATCAGGATAGAGAACCCTTTTAGCTATCAAGTCACCGTTTTCATCAACATAGTCTTTAATTTCATTATGTTTCTTAATGAAATCCGGGCTTAAGGAAAAGGAAGCCGTAACGGAGGCTTTTAAAGAAGGGTCTCTCACTAAAGAGAAATCGGACTTGTCGCCTTTGATTAAGCCTAAAGAATCAACTACCAGGGATTTGCCAGCACCCGTTTCGCCAACCAAGGCTAGATAGGAGCTTTCAAAGCAAAGCAGTGTATCTTCAATGACCGCTAAATTACTAATGTGAAGTTCTTTAATCATCTTTCACCTATTATTTAACCGATGTCGGGTTATTTTCTAAAAAAGCTAGGATTTTCTTTTTGACGCTCAAAGGATCCATTCCTAACTGCGAATAGATTTCCTCTTTTTGACCGAAAGTCACAAAGTCATTCTTCAGGGCAAAAGAAGTATACTGGCCTTGATAATGATTCTTCATCAGATACGAAGCTAAGGAGTCACTAGTTCCTTGCTCAATGCCATAGGCATCATAGAAGAAGATGTGACTGTAATTCTGAGTGATCAAAGACCGGTCAATATCAGATTCATCCGGAAGCAAGTTCATCTCCAAAGCCTTGTCAAAGGTATCAGGAAGACTATCAAGAAGCTGATAGCCATATGGACCAGTCGCAATAACCACAAACTGATTTCCTTTTTTATTGAACCAGCATAAGCCGTCAGACCTAACATAAGGCTTAGCATTCAGGATGGGGTTCATAACGGGGAAGCGGATAAAAACCGGTCCTTCTTTCTTAAAGAGGTTTTCGTTTAATAATTCCATACAGGTTGTCTCATCAAAAGGCATGTAAACCCGGCAATTAGGAATAGCTTTCACCATCGCCACATCATAGATGCCTTGGTGGGTAGCACCGTCTTCGCCGACTATTCCGGCTCGTTCCACTAAAAACAGGGCTTTAATGTACTGATGAGAAACATCTTCTGTTATTTCATCAAAGCTTCTTTGCATAAACGAAGAATAAATATCAATGATTGGCTTTATTCCCTTTAAAGCTAACCCTCCAGCCATTGACACACAGTTTTCTTCAGCAATTCCGACATCCAATGATCTTTCCGGAAAAGCCTTGAAAACTTTTTCTAAACCCGAGCCGTTTTCCATAGCGGGAGTCAAAACAAAGAGGCTTTCGTCCTCCCTCATGGCCTTCAGCAGGAAATTGGATTTAAAATCAGTAAAACCCGGTGCCCGGTTTTTTGTAACATCATAGGAGTCAAATTTTGGAACAACGCCGTGATATTTTCCGACTTTGTCATCCATAGCCGGCTTATAGCCGTAACCTTTGATGGTCAGGATATTGACAACCACCGGTCCCCTTAGGACGAGAGCCTTAGCTTTCTCAAA
>JBAXZY010000054.1:0-10239 GCA_041670045.1 Bacilli bacterium
AATGAAAGCCTTTACATTCTAAAGAAATCTATGCTTTTTAAATAAGAATAAAAATAGTCGGTTTTCGCCATTTATTCATCAATTTGTGTTTCTGGTTTAATATCTTCTTTTTTAAGCATAATTGGGTCCAACATATTCTTAATTAAGAAAAGAACTCTTCTTAAAGCCAGTTTGCTGTGAATCTTAATACCAACCGGTACATCTTCTAAAGACTTCTTAGCAGAGACATTCATGTAAGGAATTTTAGTTTCTTTAAGCATATCCGGTTTAATAGCCAAATAAACTTTCAGGCGTTTACCGGCAATCGTGATTTTTGCAAATCTTTTTCGATGAATACGGAAACTTTCGCCAGATGAAGCGCAACGGGAATGCAGCTGGTAATCCAATAAGGATTTACTAATTTCAACGTAGGAGTCATAAACAAAAGGATTGTTTTTCTTAGCGGTGGCAAGTTTCTCTGAAAACTTAATGCGATCATAATTCTTTCCATTGTGTTTCTTATCTTCTGGTTTAGGATTCTTAATTAATGTATTAACGGAATTCATAAGTACCTCCACGATTCCTTTTTTCGCAATCTGAAATCATTATAAGCATAGAAAAAACCATGTTAAGTAAAAGCCTTAACAAATTAAGCTATTTTAATTACAAACTAGACTGAATTCAAAAAACTACTTGATTATGTTTTTTATACAATCCGCATAGCTCATATCAGATGGCATCCTTAAGTCACCACGAGGAGATAAAGCCACTGATCCTACCTTGATGCAGTCTGGCATCGCCGAACGTTTAAACTGATTATTAAAGAAACGCTTATAGAAAAGAAGAAGATTCTTTCTAATGAAATCCTCACTGTATTTGTTTTTAAAAGACAGGCAAGCTAACCATAGAATAGTAGCAGCATCATAGCCATCTCTGAACATATGATACAGGAAGAAATCATGTAACTCATATGGACCGATGATATCCTCAGTTACCTGGTGAATCCGATCTTTAGTTGTTTCCGTATCCGGAATAAGTTCAGGAGATATTGGAGTATCCAGAATATCTTTTAAAGTAATACCAAGATTCTTGTTTTCCGAATACAAAGAAATAATGAACCTGACTTCTTCTTTCACCATAGTCTTAGGAATAGAGGCATTAACGTTATACATAGCCATTTGATCACCATTGTAGGTTGACCAACCTAGTGCAATCTCACTTAAGTCACCTGTTCCAATCACAATGCCATTGACATAATTAGAATAATCCATCAGCACCTGAGTTCTTTCACGGGCTTGAGCATTCTCAAAGGCGGTATCATACAAATCCAGAGGATGACCTAAATCCTTTAGATGCGAAGTGACGGTCTTAGAAATGTCGATTTCTTTAAAATCAGTCCCTAATTCCTCAGCCAATTTCAAAGCATTCCCTTTAGTTCTCTTAGTCGTAGCAAAACACGGCATGGAAAGAGCATGAATGCCTTTAAGATCGAGATTAAGTTCCTTGAAAGCCCGGTAGCAGATTAATAACGCTAAAGCACTGTCTAGTCCACCGGAAACACCAATTACCAGATTCTTCAATCCGATATGCGTGATTCTTTTCATCAGACCATGGGTCTGAATCTCCATCATCTTAAAAAGATCTTTATCAATCTTCTCCTTAGGTCCGCTTAAGAAAGGGTTCTTCGGAAAAAGACGATCAGGAACCTGATCCTCAGGTTCCTTAAAAGCAAAAGGGACAATAATGTACTCCTTATCATTTTCAGTCTGATAAGTAGTCATCTTGCTTCTTCGATAAGTCAAAGAAGAAAGAGCAATGTCAGAACAAATAAGATGATTTTTGAAGTCATTCACTTCAATCAGAATATTGCCATTCTCGGCAATAATATCATGACCTGAATAGCAAACATCTTGTGTTGACTCACCAAAGCCGGCATTAGCATACACATAGCCGGTGATTAATCGAGATGATGTTGATGATACCAAAGACGTACGATAGTTATCTTTGCCGACAAGTTCATTTGATCCAGACGGGTTAAGAATCAAAGTGGCACCATTAAGGCAATGATAAGTTGAAACCGGAATTGGAGTCCATAAGTCTTCACAAATCTCAATTCCAATTACTAAATCGGGTACATTCGTGCAAGTAAATAAGAGTTTGTTTCCAAGAGGAACCCTCTCTCCATCAATACTCAGATAATCCACTCCGCTAAAAGAAGGAGTGAAATATCTAGCGTCGTAGAACTCGTTATAGTTGGGAAGAAATGTCTTTAGTTGAATGCCTAAGATTTTTCCTTGAAATAAGGCAGCTGAGGCATCATAGATTTTGCTTTTAAAGACTAAGGGCAAAGAAACTACCACAAACATATCCTTGTCTTTCAAGAATTTCTTTATTTCCAATAAACCTTGTAAAGCTGAATCAAGACTAGCTTTTTGGAAGAACATATCCATCAAACTATAGCCGGTGATATTCAGTTCCTGAAAGCAAAGGACTTTAATCTTTTTTTCTTCGGCTTCTTTGATCTTTTCTTTAATTGCTAAAACGTTTTTGGAGACATCTCCAAGTGTAACATCACTAGTAGCGGCACCGACTTTTATAAATCCATCTTTCATAACATTGCTATTATAACTATGAGTACTCTTTTTTGCCACTGAATAAAACAGGGTAATGTATTAATATTATATCTAAATCATTTATTGCTTTAGTTTGGGGCAGGTAATATAATATCGCTACATGCGTTTTTTAATGCGCATTACTATTAATTGGGAGGATGAACCTTTATGAAACGTACTTATCAGCCTAGTAAGATCAAGAGAGTCCACACTTGTGGATTCAGAGCTCGTATGGCTACCAAGGGTGGCAGAGCTATCATTAATCGCCGCAGAGCTAAGGGCAGAGCTAAGTTAACTCAGTGCTAATTACACCCCTCTTTTAGGCCAGTATCATGAAAAAGCAATACCGGTTAAAAAAATCGGAAGACTTCAAAAAAGTCCTTGATCAGCGACACTGTGCCGGGAAGAATGAGTCGGCTAACGTCTATTACGCTTCAAACAATTTAAAGCATGCAAGGATTGGTATCTCCGTTTCCACAAAAATCGGAAATGCCATTGTCCGAGCCAGAGTAAGAAGACAAGTCCGTGCTCAGATTAATCTCACCGACGTTCTCGGCCAACCTTTCGACATTGTAATCATTGCCCAAAAAGGCTACCTTAAAAAGAGTTTTCAAGAGAACACCGCTTCCTTAGAGACTTTGTTTAGCCGTCTGGGCCAAACACCCAAAGGGGAGAAAGCATGAGAAAACACTCGCACAAATTCTTTAAACAGCTAATGATAGTCTTTGGGGCTGTCATTGCTGTTTTTGGTCTTTCTAGCTGCACCAAGTCATTTTGCACCAATCAGGATAAAGCTAACCAGCTTTATGCTAATTATGGTGATATTTTTAATACTTCCATGGATGTCACTGATAGTGACGATGATGATAACGCCACTTATCAGAACACCAAACGTCAGGCCTTATACACCACTTTAAAAAGCAGTGGCTACTATACTCTTCCGACAGTTAAGTATCAGAACTACATGACTGCTAAAGTGGATTCTTTCGTCACTTCAAATTATGGCTTATGGACTGATGGCACCATCGCTTCTCTAGAAGAAGTGGAAGCTAAGAAAATTGCAAAGCATGTCGCTATCTACTGCGGCTTGAATGATACCTACACTGGTGTTGCTGACTTATGGACTAATTATGATGCCTGGTATTCAGCTGCCGTCAATGATTTAGGTGCCCTTGAATGTCCTTCATCCCAGTTTGTTTCTACCTTCAAAACCAATGTTCAGTCAGCAATCAATTCCAATACCGCCTGCATCTCTCCTGTCAGTCAGATTTTCACTCAGAATGGTTCCAATATCTACATTGAAGGAAAAACCTGGGGACAGGCTTTCTCTCAATACGGATTCCTAGAAGGTTTATTTGTTTATCCGTTTGCTTGGATAGTTCACGTCATCTCCGAAAACTACGGTGATGCCGGATGGGGTCAGATCTTAGCTATTGTAGTTGTCACTCTCTTAGCCAGAATCTTTACTGTCTTCTCTACCTTGGTTCAGAGTAAGTCAACTGCTAAACAGCAGAAACTGCAGCCTCAGATCAATGCTTTACAGGCTAAATATCCTAATGCTGCTACTGATAAGGAACAGAAGAACGCTCTAGCCATGGAGCAGGCCGGCTTGATGAAGAAAGCCAAAGTCCATCCGTTACTGCCAATGCTGTTCTTACTGATACAATTCCCGCTCTTCATCTGCGTCTGGTCAGCCTTGCAAGGCTCAGCTGCCTTAGCTAGTGGCAACTGGTTAGGATTATCCTTAACTACAACCGTCTCTACTTGCTTCACCAGTTACGCTTCTACTCCTGGCGCTATTGTTGGTATCATTGTCTTTATTGTCATGTCTATTGCTAACATCCTTTCTTCCCTCACCGGTCTTTGGTTCACCAACTGGAGAACCAAGAACTTCGGTGGAGCTCAGAAACCGACTACTGATGCTAACGGCATGAGTGTCGATCCTAATAAGACCATGAAGTGGATGACTTACATCATGATGATCTTCGTTGTCTTCATGGGTTGGAGCTTACCTGTCGCAATGGGTATATACTGGTTCTTAGGTGCTGTCATCGCTATTGCTCAATCCGTCTTAACCGAAGCCATGACATCCCGTTCCCGTCATAAGTTAGCAGCCGAAACCGGAGATGGTTCTGACTTAGCTGCTATCAGAAGAAGTGCTCATCATACTGGTTCAACTAAGAAAGACAAGAAGTCGAAGTCTGATAAGCCCTTATGGAGGTAGATTAACATATGAACAAGTTCGAAGGAAAAAGTGAAGAAGAAGCCGTTAAGAAGGCTTGCCAGGAATTAGGTGTCGCTGATCCGAAGACCTTAAATTATCAGGTCATTTCGGTCAAGAAGACCTTATTCAGCAAGACTGTAACTATCGGTATCTATTCCATCAATGATGTCATTGTCTTTGCTGATGATTACATCAAGCGTTGCCTACATGCTCTTGGTCTTGAAGGATCAACTGAAGCTAAGTATGAAGACGGAGTCATCAAACTCAATGTCGTCACCAACAACAACAAGAACGTCATCGGAAGAAACGGTGACACTCTTCGTTCCATCAATGAATTGACTCGTTCTGCCTGCTTCAACCGATTCGGTGGCCATTATCGTATTCTCCTTAACTGCGACGGCTACAAGGAAGGCAAATACGATAAGTTCATCTCCATGGCTAAGCATTATGCCTTCGAAGTCGAAAAGACTCACATCACTGCTATTCTTGATCCGATGACTTCTGATGAAAGACGAGTCATCCATCAGGCTTTGACTGGTATGCCTAATATCAAGACTCAGTCCTTAGGAACTGGTCATAAGAGACATGTCACTATTCAGTGGGTCGGCACAACTGTTACCATTCCAGCTGATGAAGAGAAGAAGAATAGCGATATTCATTAGTCAATCAGCAACAAAAATTAAAATGTCAGTCCGATTACAGGACTGACATTTTTTATTCTAAATGGTTAAAACCGACTATAAGAGCAAAGCACCCAAAATTCATTAGTCGGCAATGATGCTTTTTAGTCTAAGTTTAAGAACTCACATCATAATCGGTTTTTACTTCTATTGTTTGTATCCTGTGTTCAAGGTATCACTAAATGTTGCTAAGAGAATAGAAAACAGCCTACGTGTTTTTAAAATTGTTAATTCAGGAAATTAAAAAGAGACTGCTACGAATTCATTTCGTTGCAGTCTCTTTTTCGTTAATTGCCTTGAATCAGTTTCTTACGAAGGAAAGTAGAGAGAGCATCAACTGCGAAGACCAGAATCAAGATACCTAATAAGACGGCTCCTAACTGCTCCCAGTGTTCGTTAGTGGAATAAACATCAATCGGATAACCGACACCGCCTGCTCCAACTAGACCTAAGACAGAAGCGGTTCTGATATTCAAATCGAATCGATACAGAATGACACTTAAGAAATTAGGTTTAACCTGGGGAACAACACCTAATTTAAGTTTGACCATGAAGGAAGCTCCGACTGCATCTAATGCTTCTAACGGTCCTTCCTCAATCATATCAATCTGTTCCGAGTACATTTTAGCAATCATACCGACTGAATGGATTGAGAGAACAGCGACACCGGCCTGAGCACCAAAGCCAACTACCTTAATCATAATGAAGCCAAAGAGAATTTCCGGGAAGGTTCTGATGCAGATTAAGATGACTTCGGAGATATAGGCCCAGCCACCGACTAGACGATGAGAAGCTAAGAAGCCAAAGGGAATTGACAATATTGAGGCAACCGTCGTACCAATGAAAGCAATAGCAAAGGTTTCAATAACCTGATAGATGACAGAAGTATCAAAGGTGAAAGATCCATATCCGAAGAAGTAGCTCCAATCAAGATGAGCAAACCCAGTCAGCATCAGATTGAATTTTGTCCAGTTAGGATTGCGGAAGTGATCGAAGAAGTTGATATCTAAAGAAAAGTAGAGAAGAACAGCTGCGATAACAGCTAACCAAACTAGGTTCATAATCCATTTGCGTGGCCGGAGAGAATAGGCTTGATCAAGAGAAGAGAAGTCAATTATCTTCTTACCTAAGGAGACCTTAAGCTTTTCTCTCTTAGTTAAAGGTTTTTCTTCCATAGCAGTATTATCTTTTTCCATTAGGATATCTTCCTCCTAAGTGAACTAGAGACTAACTGAAGCACTAAGACAACCGTAAAGAGAGGAACCAGAATTGCTCCGACTTTATCATAACTAGTTGATTCAATAGCATCCGATAACATCTGACCAATACCGCCGGCTCCGACAAATCCTAAGATGACGGAAGCACGGATATTGATTTCAAAAGTATAAAGAGTGTTAGATAAAAGCATTGGATAAACCTGAGGTGACATACCAATTGAATAAGCCTGTAATCGGTTAGCACCGCTCGAAATAGCTAATTCAAAAGGATTCATATCACAAGTCTCAACATATTCAAACATCATCTTGAACATGACGCCTTGAGTAAAAAGAATCATAGCAAAGACACCGGCGGTTTCATTGTAACCAAAGAAAATAGCGGCTATGATTGCTAAAACATAAGTCGGAATAGTACGGACAATATTCAAAACGACCTTAACAATATTTCTAATCCACGGATTACGGTCAATGTTTCTGGCAGCTAGGATATAAACCGGTATTGAAATCAAGACACCGAGGAAGGTTGCAATATAGACCATTTCAACCGTGTCCCAAATAGCCGGACAGGCTTTAGTCCAGAGATAGTTCCACCAGCCGTCATAATCTTTCAAGGACCATTTGCTAGGAACAAACAATTGACTGAAAATAGATCCTAATTGATCCCACTGAACAGCTTTAAAAGGAGCAATCATCAAGCAGAGACAGAAAATTACGATAATAGCAACTGCCCATAGCCATCCCCATTTAATAGGTTTTTCAATGGTATCTATTACTAAACCATTCTCATCCGTGATATCTATTTTTTTAAATAAATATTTATGAAAATGCTTATCAAACCAAGAAGATTTTTCTTTCTTATTGGCTGTCTGACCATTACTTGGATTTGTCATTGTCGAGCTCTCCAAGCTTCTCATTTCTAGTTAAAGTACGACCATAAATACCCATTAGAGTAGTGTCGTCAATCTGTTCCGGTTTGCCATCAAAAACAACTCGGCCAGCTCTGATGCCAATGATTCTAGTGCCATATTTCTTAGCCAAATCAACATGATGCATATTTGCAACAATCGTGATTTTTTCTTCCTTGTTGATTCTCTTAAAATCATCCATAACTTCCAAGGTAGTTATCGGATCAAGAGAGGCAACAGGTTCATCAGCTAAAATAATACTAGGTTCCTGAGTCAAGGCCCGTGCTAAAGCAACACGCTGCTGTTGACCACCTGACAATTGATCGGCTCTGACATATGCTTTATCAAGAATGTTAAGTTTCTTCAAAGAACGAAGAGCTAACATCTTTTCTTCTTTTGAATAAAGACCAAACATGGACTCCCAGGAGGAGTGGTAACCCACTCTTCCTGAAAGTACATTTTGGTACACCGTTGAACGTTTGACGAGATTGAAAGACTGGAAAATCATACCAATATGTTTTCGTAATTCACGAAGTTCTTTTCCCTTGGCTTTGCTGACATCCGTATTATTGACTGTTAAAGTCCCATGTTGAATATCAATCATTTTATTGATTGTTCTCAAGAAGGTTGACTTACCAGCACCAGAGAGACCGATAATACAGACAAATTCACCATCGTTGATAGTAACATTAATGTCTGTCAGTCCCTTTACGCCATTAGGATAGACCTTGTCGACGTGATCAAAAACAATCATAGATTTCCAAACCTTTCTTCTTCTAGCAAATAGAAAGAGAAGACAGCCTGATTATATTTTAGAACAGATTGTTGTCAACACAATACTGATAGAATTCTCTTTCACCATCAAAATCAGAATTCTTAGCATCAGTATAACCAGTGTGGCTGTAAAGGTTGTAAAGCAAATAAGCTCCAGTTCCTTCAGTAGTGGAAGAACCATCAGTGATAGCACCCTTGAAGGCAGCCTTAACAGCAGCCTGCTTATCAGCACTTAATGCACTGCGGCAGGAAATAGTATCGTTGTAGATCTTGTCAGTGATAGCAACAGTCTTAGAAGTGGTGAAGGCAGTGTCCTTATGATAGTATTCGCTTCCTTCCTTGTTGTAGCCGTTAGAATAACGGACATCAGTGAATTCCCACATACCATCGACTTCACCAGACTGCATAGCAGCATAAGCGGCATCATAGCCCTTGATATACTGACCCTGTATCTGAGTAGCAGCAACAGTAGCATCAGTTGATAAAGTATCAACCATCTTCATCTTATTATCGTTGAGATACTTTAAAGGACGGAGATAACCGGCACCAGAAGAAGTTCCCTGACGGGCAATCTTAAGACCAGCCATATCATGAATATCGATAGTGCCATCACCGTTCTTATCAACATAATTCTTGTTGGTGACGACTAACTGGGAAGTATACCAGTTAACGTTAGTATCAGACTGCTCACCTAAGTAAGTATAACCAGTAATGTCACCATTCATGGCCTTGATCTGATCAGCAACACTGTTAGGATAATCATCAGTCTGAACCTTATAACCTTTTCTGACAGAAGTCATCAAAACAGAGACTTCTCCTTCATGCTTTAAGGTAGCTTCAGCATATCCGGAAGCAGTTAAGAAACCAACATCAAGCTGATTGGAAATCAAGGCTTCGGTCACAGCAGCATAAGTAGTACCAGTCGTGATCTCAAAAGTATAACCAGGAGCATATTTAGCAAGAATAGGCTCAAGCTTGGTAGCTAAGGTAGCTAACTCACCAGCATCTCTAGAAGGAACAAACTGAACTTTGATAGTCTTGTCTTCAGAAGAAGAAGTTGAACCACAAGAAGCAAGCGTCCCACCGAAAACACAGAGAGAAGCAATGGCAGCAAATAACTTAGCAGACTTTTTCATATGTTTTTCCTTTCTGACTAGAAGAGAAGGCTTCACAAAAGGATGACCGCTCTCCCGTCAAGAACCATCTAAAAGTATACCTTAAAATAATGGACTTTTTTTGACAAATTCAGAAACTATGAACTGAAAGCGAAATCATCTTTTTTTCTATTGATTGAGATATAGCAAAGAGATAAAATTTAAAATGGACGCTCAAAAAGACATTTGATATTTTTTTAAAATTTTAGAATCAATTATTAAGCCCTCAAAAATGGGCTTTTTCTTATTCTTTTTTTCTCTTTTTTTGTTTTCATCATTTCTTAGTAAAAAACAAACCTATTAGTTTGTCTATTACACTTAAAGGCTGATTTCTTAAGTTATAGTATGTTTTGGTAATCATTTTTAATCAAAAAAGGTTCTATCAATTAGAAAAGTAATAGTCTTGCCTATGCTATAATTTATGTATGCTAGTTTTTGATACCATTTGTGCTCTAGCCACTCCACCTTATAAGAGTGCTTTAGCTACGATAAGACTCTCAGGTCCTAAGACCTTGGACATTCTTTCTCATATCATTAAGAAAGACATCAAAACCTTAGTACCTAACCAAGCTGTCTTTGCTAGAGTCTATAAGGATAAGAATCAACCTGATTATTTAATCGATGAATTAGTCTTCACCTATTACAAAGGTCCTAAATCATATACCGGATTTGATTCCGTTGAGTTTTCCACTCA
>JBAXZY010000055.1:0-10034 GCA_041670045.1 Bacilli bacterium
AAAGAAAGAAAAAAGCAGCTGATTTTGTCTTTTTGTTAACAAAACAAGCTGCGGTTTTACTTAATTATCGCTTGTTGTTCGATAAAACCATGAAATATGAGTGATTATATAGTGTATTTCAATGGAAATTTTTAATCAATTACTTTGCAAAAACAAATTATTTCTTGATATTACAACAGTTTTTATTGACTTATTAAATGATTTTTGGTTATTTCAAAAACTTACACAAGGGCACAAGGGCATCATTTTTGTTTGTGATTTTGTTTGTGAAAAGAAAACAGATGAAAAAAAGATCTATATAATTGAAAGTGCTTTCAAATAGTTCTTTTAAAAGCAAAAGGCCTTAAACACTTGTCTAATATCTTTTGCCTATTAGATCCAAACACATTTATTTGAAATTCATTCCTACAATTCTCTATCTTATTTTCAACAATAGTTTGCTAAACTCAAGGAAAATCTTTCTCGTATGGGATAATATTAGATGGTTACGAAAAAACCATGCGGATTTACGAACTAACCTTTATCTTGGATAGGAACCTGATTTAAGATATAAGCGCTTACTTCTCAGTAGGCAATTATTCGTTGACTAATTAGTCAGATTCAAATCACCTTAGAAAAGATCAGTCAATTGACTTCATTCTAATGATGGAAACTTGAATCACCAAGAAGTAGAAAGGAAACTTCTTATATGGTCAAAAACTTAGTTCGAAAGATTGTATTTGGTTCGATCTCCTTAGTCGCTATTGTGGCTATCTCTGTTGGAGATGTCATCTATTTCAGTCATGAAACCGATGTTGTTGGCCAATTATGCCCTCCTAAAGTCACTAACAACAATGCGGAAGCTAGTAAGGCCGAAGGCGATGAACTGGCCAAGAAGATTGAGGGAGAGGGAGCTGTCTTAGTTAAAAACGATGGGGCTCTTCCTTTGGCTAGTCAGGATCAGGTCAATTTATTAGGCTATGGTGCTAACCAATGGATCTATGGCGGGTCTGGATCAGGCCGAGTTCTTCCAACGACTGGTGATTCTTCCTGGAATGACAATATTTCCATTCAGAAAGCTTTTGAAAATTACGGAGTCAGTGTCAACGAAGACATCCTGAATTACTATAAGAGTTATGCCACTGCTAACCACGATATCAACACCTTAGGATTCAATGTCGATTCTAGCCCTTATTCTTTTGGCTTGAAAGAACCAAACATTGAGAATAACACCACTTATTCTCAGTTGCTTGAAGACAGCAAGACCTTTTCGGATACGGCTGTTGTTGTTATCTCCCGTCAAGGGGGAGAATCCGAAGATATGCCTTCTGTTCAATACAAAGTAAAACCGACTCAAAGTGTTGATAATACCCGTCATTCATTGGAGATTTCTACCGAAGAGGAGGAACTTCTGACTTATGCCGGGGAGAATTATGAGAATGTCATTGTTTTAATCAATTCCACTAATTCCTTCCAGACTTCCTTCTTAGATGAAATCCCTGGACTTGATGCCTGCTTGATTGTCGGAGCTACCGGAAACGTCGGAGCTGATAGCATTCCTAAGCTTATCTATGGTGATATCACACCTAGCGGCCGGTTATCTGATACGATTCCTTATGATTTCACTCAGAATCTCAGCTATAACTATTCCGGTTATGATGGTGTTTCATTCTATAAGGGAATGACATCAGGTCAGTATGGTGTTGGGCAGACTACTAATGCCGGTGTCACAAAACGTCCTTCTTTACCCTATCTCGACTATGTGGAAAATATCTATGTCGGTTACCGTTATTATGAGACCGCTGATTATGAAGGAGCCTTTAAATCAGTAACTCATGATTATTTGAATTCAGCCGATCAGAATATAACTAAGACTGGCTATGATGCTGTTGTTCAGTATCCTTTCGGATATGGCTTAAGTTATACCACCTTCAACTGGGAAGTCATTTCTGTATCTTTACCTAATAACAGTGAATTGACTAGCGACAGTGATATCGCAATTGAAGTCAAAGTCGATAACACTGGTTCAAAGACTGGTAAGGATGTGGTTCAGCTTTATATGACTCCTCAGTATAATGAAGGCGGAATTGAAAAAAGTTATATGAAGCTAGTCGATTTTGCCAAGACTGACGACATTGAACCGGGCAAGAGCCAGACTTTGACTTTAACGGCTAAGGCCAGAGACTTTGCTTCCTATGACTGCTACGACAAAAACGGCAATAATAGTTCTACTTATGAAATTGATAAAGGAAACTACTCTCTTAAGCTTTGCAAAAATAGTCATAATATTTCCAAAGTTGACTTCGTTACCGGGAAGACTAATCAGGATGGTATCATCAATTATGTTGCAAACAATGACATAATTCTTGATAAAGACCCAACGACTGGAAACACTGTTGGCAATCTCTTTACTGATGAAAATGCTATTGATGGCGTCTCTGTCGATGGAACTGATGGCGAAGATGCCGATATTGATTATGTCTCTAGAACTGATTTAAAGAACAACATTGCGCCTCTAGCTCAGTCTTCTACTCATGAAGCTTCCACTGGAAGAGAGATGGGCAGTGGCACTAAGGACAATATCCTCTTTGCCGGATCCAGTTCAACTGATTCTACCAAAGCTAACGAATGGAACAATGCCACCGAAGACGAATTTGGTAATTCAATTGATACGGAAGCCGAAGTCAATTTTGGAATTGATTCCGGTGAGAAGGTAACCACTAATGGTGCTGTCAATTCTTTAGGTTTAGCCTTAGGAAAAGACTATAACGATCCGCAGTGGGACTCTGTTCTTGATGAATTAAGCATTGATGATATCAAGACGATGATCAATAATTCTCATCCTTATGTTCAGGAAATCAAATCCGTTGGTATGCCAAAGCTTTACTCTCTTGATGGACCTAATCAGTGTGGTAGTTTTGCTTCGGTCTCAACTCGCGGTGTTGGCTATCCTTGTGCCACGGTCCGTGCTCAGACTTTCAGCAAGACCTTGAATTATGAATTCGGTCTCTCTTTGGGAACTGATATGGACACCCATGGCTTAAATGGCATATATGGTGTTGCTATTAACTTACATCGCTCACCATTCTCGGGAAGAAACTACGAATACTATTCGGAAGATCCTCTTCTTACTGGTGATTTAGCTGCTCTTTCAGTCAAAGGTATTAGACAGTTAGGTAAGATTGCTTATGTTAAGCATCTAGCTGTTGCCGAAACTGAAACCAGCCGTGATTCTTTGTATACCTGGCTTACTGAACAGTCTTTGCGTGAACTCTATCTGGAGCCGTTTAGAATTGTAGTTGAGGAAGGCGGAGCTAACGGCATGATGACTTCCTATAACCGTATCGGCTCAGTCTGGGCCGGCGGTTCTGCGGCTTTGCTTAAAGGCGTTCTTCGCAATGAATGGGGCTTCAATGGAGCCGTCATCACCGATTATTCCGATAACAATCAATATATGAACCTAGATGAGACAATTCGAAAAGGCGGTGACTTAGGAATGGCCGTTTCTTTGAAACTTACTTACAATACTAATTCTTCTTCGAGAATCAAGCAGGCTTTGAAAGACACAGCCCATCACACCATGTACGCTTACCTAAATTCTCAGTATTCTCTCTCGGAATATAAGAAGAATCCATATAATGGTCAGGAAGTAACCACCTCCACTGTCACCCCTAGCTTCAACTGGGTAACTCCGGCGGTCATCGATATCAATATTGCTATCTTCACGATGGCGGCTTGCTTCATCTACTTCGGGGTCTTTGATGCTATTGGTCTTAATAAAGACGTCAAAATTAAAGATGCTGGCAAGAAAGGCAAAAATGTATGAAGAAACTGAAACTTAAGGATATCGTCTTGATCGGTATCATTGTTGCTGCTATTATTGCCTGTGTCTTAGTAATGGTCATTGCTTTTGTCAATTATCAGGGAACATTGAAGGTTACTACTGGTATGCAGATAATTGCTGATCTTCTTAATTAATCGCTAACCTCCTTTAAGGTTTGAAGCAGTCTTTAGTCTTTCCCTTTCACGGACTAAGGACTGCTTTTTTTAAGAAAAAATAAAAATTACTAGACAAATTGATAGGCTCTATCTATAATCTCTAACAATATTCGGAGGTAAAGCAAATGGTAAAAGCAGTGTTTTCGGATATTGACCAGACCCTTTATTCTCATCAAAGCAAATCCGTTCCTCTTTCAGCAATCAACGCGGTTAAGGATATTCAAAGCCAAGGAATCAAGTTCTTCCTGTGTTCAGGAAGAAACGCTTATTTGATTAGAAAATCCGGTGTCTATAATTATGTGAAACCGGATGGCATTGTCACCATGAATGGGGCTCAGGCAATTATTGGCGATGAATCAATTTATCTGCATCCGATACCCTCGGATGTGGTGGATGCTTTGATTAAGTTTGCTAAAAGACTAAGATTCGGTCTTACTCTCATTGAAGAAAAAGAAGGTCATATCAATATGATTGATGAACGTGTTATCTCCGCTCATGAAAAATATGGTACCAGATTTCCTCAGCCTCGTACTTTTCCTGATCATTATGACCGGATTGTATATCAGGCTATTGCCTATTGTGATGCCTTTGACGAGTCTTTGTTTCTTCCTCATCTTAGGGACTGTAAGACAGCTCGATGGGATGAATACGCTGTTTATATTATGCCTAAAGACTGCGATAAGTTTCAAGGTGCTAAAGCCGTCATGAGACATTACGGCTTTGATATCAAGGATGCTCTTTGCATCGGCGATGATGAAAATGATATCGAGATGATTCAGAATGCTGGAATCGGTATCTGTATGGGTAATGCTCTTGCTGAAGTAAAAAGCAAATCAAAATATATAACTGATTCGGTTGATCAAGACGGCTTTGCAAAAGCAATGCTGAAATTCGGATTAATTAAAGAAATACGAAAATAGAAATTTATTTTTCTTTGAGGTCTTTATTAAATGGGCATTTACGACCTAGGCAATCTGGATTCAAAGAAGAAAACGTACATTTTATTGGTGTTAACTCCATCTTAACACCGTATTTCTTGTTAACGAATTCAACACCATTGGTCAAAGAAATAAAAGCATTTCTTTTACAGCATCTTGGCCCACCTATCTGGCCCATGATTTTAAGAACTGAAGAAGTAAATTCCATGTTGTCTTTATAAAAAGAGTCATGTGATAAGGGGCTAGTTTGATGAATGATTGATAGCGATGCTCCAACTGAGGCTGCTGAACCACAGACTCCCCAGTAACCGCACATAGCGCCTGGCATTTTCAGTGCTCTTTCCTTCAATTCAACTAAGGCTTTGCCTATATCAATTATTCCGCCCGCATTTTTGTAAGCCATTAAAAAACATGCTCCATCAAGGAAATGATGCTCAGGACCGTTTATGGCTACATAATCGCTGTGCATCACCTTGTTAGCAATAATAAGAGGGTCTTTAGAAGTACTTTTTAGGATTTCACTTTTTATCAATTCATATTTTTCTTCTAATGAATATGCCACAACTGTTCTCCTTCATAATTTTACTTATATTATCTTATTAGAAAACCAAATGGTAGTAAAATGAATTAAGGACCAAGTAAGCCACTCTAAAAAAATCTTCTTTGAATTATAGTTAATCTATCACTTTTGCATTGTCTTTTTGTTATAATTTAAAATGAGGAAAGGAATCATATGTTGCTAGATATAGGAAAGCTTAAAGCTGAAACTATAGAAGTGTTTTTGATTAAGCTTCAGTCAACTGATGAGGTTGATTTGAGTCTTTTTGATTTTGAGGAGCAAAAACAGATTCTTTCTTATAAGACTATATATGATCAGCTTTGCAAATCCGTTTCTATTTTTTTGATGAATGCTTTAGCCAAGTCGCTTCTTCAAAAAAATAAATTTGAGAAACCTTTTTTATTAGATGGCTCAAAGATTAATTTCAGCATCAGTGATTGTTACCCATATGTGTTATTTGCTTTAAGTAAGATTCCTCTTGGGGTTGACATTGAAAAGAACACTTCTTTTTCAAATGCGCTTTTAAAGAAATGTTTCACCGAAAATGAACTTTTGGAAAATATAGAGCCGACTCTTCTCTGGACAATGAAAGAAGCCTCCTATTAAGTAAAAGGAAATCGTCAGTTTAATCCTACTAAGGATGAAGTAATTCTTTTAAAGAACAATCGGCTGAAATTTCAAAACCAAAACTATTATTGTATTCATCCTCTTGTTATTAAAGATTATTCGCTTAGCATTGTCTCCTCTATAAAACCAAGGAAATTAAATCTTTCAGAATTGAGTTATTCAGAGTTAAAAGAAAAAGAAATAAACAAATGAAAAAGGAATTAAAGCCGCTAAGTCAGGAAGAGTTAGGCATCTATTTATCTTGCAGTGAGGGTGGATTAATGTACAATCTGCCTTTTATGGTAGAGATTAAAAATTACTCTTCAAATGATATCAAGAAAGCTATTAAAGCCATCTTTGAATCTCATCCTTCTTTATATACCCAGATAATAAAGGACCAGTCTGGTGATTTACAAAAAGAATTAGTAATTGAAACTCTCAATATTCCTGTAAAGAAAAACATTGATGCTTTTTCTTGGCCCAAGGAATTCGATTTGCTTAATCATCCTCTTTACCGCTTTGAAATAGAAGAAGACAAAGGTAAGACAATTCTCTTTTGCGATTTCCATCACATCCTAATGGATGGGACTTCAATTAGAATTTTCCTTAATGAATTAGAAGAAAACCTCAAAGGTAAGGCAACTGCAAAAAAAGAAAATGAAGCTTTTATTTCCGGAGAAATAGAAAACAAAGAACGCTCTAATAAAGAAAAATATGAAAGCTCAAAAGCCTTTTATATTAAGACTTTCGGCTCAATTGATTGTGAGTCGTTACCGGTTTTTGATAAGAAAGATGAAAAATTATCATATGCTACTATTGATTATCCTCTGAATGTAAAAGTCAATAAAGTAAGTCAGTTCCGTAAAAAGAATTTAATACGGACGTCTTCTTTTTTCTTAGGAGTTTATTTTAAGGCCATTAGTTTATTCAGTGGTTCAGATGAAGCCTTTTTCTTAACTGTGAACAATGGCCGAGAAACAAAGAATAAAGATTCTTTAGGTATGTTTGTGAAGAGTTATCCCATTTATACTAAAGTACCAGATGAAGGAACATTAAGAGTTTCCTGAATCTTATCAATATGGAACAAGAAGAAGACTTGAAACATAGTGTTTATTCTTTCAATGAATTAGTTAAAGACAGTGGTGTTAATCCTTCTTCCTTATTCTCCTATCAAGGAGACGACTTCTATAACAATGGTAATTTAAAAGCAGGTTTGATTGAAATCAAAGATGAATATCTTCTTTTGCTGTAGAACTATTTAGAGAAAAAAGCCACTTTATTATCGATATTTCATATAGAAGCGATTTATTTGAAAAGGAAAATGTTGTTCATTTTGCTGAAATCTTTGAATTATTTACTAAAGAGTTTTTGAAGAAAGATAAATTCGAAGATCTGAATATAATTTCTAAGACTGAGTCTTCATTATTAGATAGTTTTAAAAAGAGTAATCTAAAGCAGTTTGATATTGATAACAATGTTGTAAAGATGTTTGAAACTCAGGCTAAGAATAGTCCCAATAATATCTCTTTGGTTTATCAAAACGAATCAGTCACTTTTAAACAGGTTAAAGAATACAGTGATGCTATTGCTACTAACCTCATTAAGAAAGGTTATCAGAAAGGTGACATTGCCTGTATCTTCTTACCCCGTAACCAATGGACTCCGATTGTAGCTTTAGGTATTGTCAAAGCCGGTTTGGCTTTTGAGCCCTTGGATGCTATTTACCCTGACGAAAGATTAGCTTTCATGGCTGAGGATTCAAAAGCTAAAGTCATGTTTACTGTTCCGGAATTAGCTAAACGGATCCCAAAACATTCCGGTGAAAAGATCTATCTTGAAGAGGTTAAAGATTTCAAACCTCAGGCAATGGCATTGCCGGAAATCAGTCCTCATGATTTGTTTGTCATTCTTTATACTTCCGGATCCACTGGTGTTCCTAAAGGAGTCCTTTTAGAGCATTGCGGCTTCACATATTTCATCCAGGAATACATCAAGGAGTTTAAACTGACTCCTAAGACCCATATGTCTAGTTATGCCTCTTTCGGCTTTGATGCCGGAGTTGATGATATGTTCAATGCCTTATCATCTGACGCTACCTTATATATTGTTGATGAAGCAATGCGTTTAGACCTTAAGAAAACCAATGATTACATCGAAAAGAATAAAGTGAGTTTTGCTTTCTTCACTACTCAAGTCGCTAGACAACTAGTAACTGATTATCCTCATAAATATCTTAAAACCGTTATTACCGGTGGCGAGAAACTAGTTCCTTTCCAAGTCCCATCTACGCCTAGGATCGTTAATGCCTATGGGCCAACTGAAGCTACGGTGTTTATGTCTTCGGAATCTTTGAAGAAGATCAAGTATTACCGAATTCCGATTGGAAAACCAATCGAAATTTGTAAAACCTATATTGTCGATAAAAATCTGAAGGAATTGCCTTATGGGGTACCTGGCGAGCTTCTGATTGCCGGGGCACAGGTTGCTAGAGGATATTTGAACCGGGATGAAGAAACGAAAAAGCATTTTGCTGTTAAGCCTTTTACAAAAGACCCCTCTTTCCAAAGAATCTATAGGACCGGTGATGTAGTCCGTTACCTAAAAGACGGAAGACTTGATATCATTGGAAGAAAAGATTCTCAGGTTAAAGTAAGAGGCTTTAGAATCGAACTAAGTGAAGTGGAAGAAATCATCCGCAAATTCCAAGGCATAAAAGATGCTACTGTCATTGCTTTGCCAGATCCAAATGGCGGTATGTATATTGCCTCTTATGTTGTCAGTGATCAAAAATAGATATTAACGCTTTAAAAGAATTTATTGGAAAGAACAAACCTCCGTATATGATTCCTCGTGCCATCATGCAAATCGATAAGATCCCTTTGAACCAGAATAGCAAGGTAAATAAGAAAGCTCTGCCTCCGATTGCCTTAAGCAAAGAAGAGGTTATTCTTCCACATAACGAAAGAGAAAAGAAGATTTTCGAAGCCGCTAAAGCTGTTTTAGGTGATACGGGCTTTGGAATTAAAGAAGATCTTTTCAGCTTTGGATTATCTTCTATTGGCTTAATGAAATTCCTGACTCTTCTTGAAGATGATCTTCAAGAGGATTTCTCCACTAAAGAAATCAAGAAAGCTAAAACCATTGAAGAGATTGCCAGAATCAGTCATGCCTTTTCTAAATTAGATACAATTCAAAAGGATTATCCGCTAACCAAGACTCAAGAAGGCATTTATGTGGAGTCGCTTGCTCATCCTTCATCCACTATTTATAACGTTCCACTTTTAGAAAAGCCGGATAAGAAAATCAGCTTGGAAAAACTGAAGACAAGTATTATTAAAGCTATCAACAATCATCCATATTTAAAGAGCAAGTTAGTATTGGGATTATCAGGTTAGCCTCGTTTAGTGCCTACTGATGAAGAAGCAGTTGTGCAGGAAGAAACAATTGAGAAATTGCCTTTGCCTTATCCACTGACCCCTTTTGATTTAATGAAGAATCATCTCTATCGAATCAAGATCACCAACACCAAGACCGACCATTATCTATTCTTGGAAATTCATCATTTGGTTTTTGATGGTGCCTCTTTAGCAGTACTATTCAAAGATATTGAAAATGCTTGACTAGATAAACCTTTGAAGCCTGAGACTAAAGATGGGTATCAAATTGCAATAGATGAACAAGAATCTCGAACGGAAAATACCTTATCAAAAGAAAAAGCCTACTATGAATCATTCTTAAAAGGATTGTATGTGGATAGTCTTCCTAAACGGGAATTTACGGCTAAGAAAGATCCTGAGAATGCTTCTTATGATCTTAAATTGGAATTGCCGTCTGATTTTGATGCTTTCATAAAGAAAGAACATCTGACCCGAAAAGGATTCTTTAATTCCTTATTCAGTTTGGCCTTAAGCAAATGGAATGATATGGAAGAAGTCTTCTATACGACTATCTAT
>JBAXZY010000056.1:0-9922 GCA_041670045.1 Bacilli bacterium
TTAGCCACATTTCTCGTGTCATCACGTTCCTTAATGGTTTCACGCTTATCATAGTTCTTCTTACCTTTAGCTAAGGCAATCTGAACTTTGGCATAGCCATGTTTGATATACACACGAGTAGGAATAATAGTGAATCCTTGTCTTTCAGAAGCAAAAGTCAGTTTATACAACTGATCCTTATGGAGAAGAAGCTTTCTAGTTCTTGTCGGTTCATGAGAAAAGATGCCATTAGCCTGATAGACCGGAATATTCATATTGAGTATGAAGGCTTCATTATTCTTTAAGATGACATAACTATCATCCAAAGAACAATGACCCGTTCTCAATGATTTAATCTCCGAACCTTTCAGCTCAATGCCAGCTTCCTGGAAATCGGAAAGAAAGTAGTTGAACTTAGCTTTCCGATTGGTTGCGATAAGAACTTCGTCAGCAAATTTCTTCTCTGCCATAATTGTTTAATCCTCAGATCCGCCCTTGTCGCCATGATCGGAATGGCCACCGAAGCTTCTGCCACTGCGGTTTCCGCCACGGAATCCGCCATGGTTGTTGCCACCGCGGAAGCCACCTCTATCACCGCCACGATAACCGTGATTATCGGAATGGCCATAGCCATGTCCGCCACGATTGCCGCCACCGAAACCGCCACGAGACGATCCGTCGCGATAACCGTGATTATCGGAATGACCGTAACCATGTCCGCCGCGATCTCCGCCTCCGAAGCCGCCACGAGATGATCCGCCACGATAACCGTGATTATCGGAATGACCAAAGCCACCATCACGATGGCCGTAGCCTCTGTCTCCGCCTCCAAAACCGCCACGGTCAGAATGACCATAACCACGGTTATCAGAGTGTCCAAAGCCACCATCACGATGACCGTAACCTCTGTCTCCGCCGCCGAATCCGCCTCTATCTCCGCCGCGATAGCCACGGTTGTCGGAATGGCCATAGCCATGTCCGCCACGATCTCCGCCTCCAAAGCCACCACGACTTCTATCTCCATAACCGCCACGGTCAGAATGACCATAGCCACCATCGCGATGTCCGTAGCCTCTATCTCTATCAGCATAACCACGAGGGGCTTCACCATCATCTTTTCGACCGGCATAGCCCTTATGATCTGAGAAAGTAGGACGTGGTTTACGATCACGGTCAAAGCTACTCTTACGATCGCCATGACGGCTATCGAAAGTATCATCATCAAAGTCCTTATGACCATAACCACCACGGTTTCCGCCGCCAAAGCCACCTCGTCCACCACCAAAGGAACGAGAATCATCACGACGACCATAACCTCTGTCTCCGCCACGATCAGAATGTCCAAAGCCACCATCACGATGGCCATAGCCTCTGTCTCTATCAGAAGAGCGATCATCACGACGACGATAATCGCCATAACCATATCCGCGATCATTGTGGGATGAATCAGCGGAATCTTTCTTTTCGTCATCGAAATCATCTTCGCCATCATCGCCAGGGAGGACTACTTCGTCATCACCCTTCTTCTCCATAGCCTTCATAGCAATCTTCTCATTTTCTTCTTGATTGATTTCATCGGCTTTAGAAGGCTTAACATCTTCTTTTTTAGTAACAGAAGCAGCAGGTACTGTTTCAATAACTGGTTCAGTCTTTACTTCAGCTGCAACTGGCTTTTCTTCTTTTTCTTCAGCCTTTTTAGCAACAGCCTTAGTTACCTTCTTAACAGTCTTTTTAGCAGCTGGCTTTTTGGCAGCAGCTTTCTTAGCCTTAGGGGCTTCTTTAACTTCTGCAGTAGCAACAGCAGCCTTTTCTTCAGGCTTGGTTTCTACTTCCTTGACAGCTTTCTTAGCAGCCTTTTTGACTGTAGTCTTCTTTGCTTTCTTTTCAGTATCTTCTACTTTAACATCCTTAACATCTTTAGTTTCATCAACAATCTTTGTTTTTCTCATATTATTTATTCTCCTCGCCGCTTTCTTCGGCTGTTATCCATATCGTAATCATCATTGTATCTTCTTTCATCTTCCGGATAATAATTACGATCTTCCGGATAATCGCGGTCGGAGTCATCATCATGATACCGAGCTCTTCCCATCATCGGCTCATAGTCATCTTCGTCTTCAATGCGAATGCCATTCAGTGACAGATCTTCACGATCTTCTTCGCTGAGGTTAAGAGCATAACGGTCATAGAATTCCGGTGTTGCAAAGTCAATTTCCTGTTCAGCCGGGTTGCTAGCTAAGACCTTGATGTCAATAGGTGTACCAATAGTGAAGGAGATTTCCGGATGATGCTTACCAATGACAGAGTAAGTCATATCATCGAACTTGAAGACATCGTCGTGCATGCAGTGGTAGGCTAAGAAACCATCAATTCCGATCTCAGTTTCCACAAACATACCTCTTTGTACCATAGAGACAACCTTGCCATGATACATCTGACCAATGTGGTTAAGCATGTATTTGCTGCTTTCTAGATCATCAACAGCTCTTTCAATCACATCGGAACGAACTTCTTCAGCTGAAGTCAAATCACCCAATTCTTCCAACTTAGCAAAGACTTCATCATAATCGAAACTCTTTTGATCAATCAGATAGTCTTTGACTAAACGATGAATGATATCATCAGGATAACGTCTAATTGGAGAAGTGAAGTGACAATAATCCAATTCCGCTAAACCGAAGTGTCCTAATTCGTCAGGGCAGTAACGGGCTTTAGCTAAGGCTCTTAGCATCATATGAGAGATAGCTGAGCGTAAGCCATCATCTTTGATTCCATCTAAGAAATCATTCAGGCGAGCTCCTGATAAATCAGCCGTTCTTGGGAAGGTGATAGCTAAACGAGGGTCCATCTTCTTAATGAAATCCTTGAAGAGAGATAATTTTTCTAAAGGCGGGAATTCATGTACACGGTAGAGAACCGGGATTTCGGCATGCTTAAGTGCTTTAGCAACTGAGCAGTTGGCGATGATCATCAAATCTTCGATCATCTTCTCGCTCTCGCCCTGAACTTCTTTGATGACATCAGTAGGGACGCCGTTTTCATCCAAATTGAATTTCAATTCCGTAGAATCAAGACGCATAGCGCCCTGAAGTTCACGGCGTTTGCGGATAGCGGATGAGCATTCATGAAGAATGGAGAGTGTATCCTTGATTTCTTGAGAATATTCGCAGTCCTTGCCTTCAAAATAAGCATTCACCTTGTTGTAAGTCAGTCTTCCGTGGGAACGGATGAGGCCCTTTTCAACTTTAGTGTTGAAGACATTGCCTAAGGCATCAACATCCATGGTCACAGACAAGACTAAACGGTCAACGCCAGGATTAAGGGAGCAGATGCCATTGGATAATTCAAAAGGCAGCATCGGCACTACTCGGTCAGCGACATAGATGGAAGTACCTCTTCTGATAGCTTCGTCATCAAGAGGATGAGTCGGCTTGACATAATTAGTGACATCGGCAATATGGACTACGACTTCATAGCCTTTGCCAAAGCGTCTTCCTTCAACAGCATCATCAAAATCATGGGCATCATCGCCATCAATCGTGACAACACAGTGATCTCTAAAGTCAGTTCTTCCTTGCTTTTCTTCTTCGGTGACTTCAGTCGGAAGAGCTTTAGCTTCATTCACAACTTCGTCAGGGAAATCCAGCGGAGCATCGTTAGAGGAGATAATCATTGAGATATCCGATCCAACATTGCTGGCTTTGACTAAAGGTTTAGTCAGATTAACCGTGATGGTATTGCCAGTAAAGCTTTTAATTTCACCTTCGACTAAATCACCTTGGTTGATCACTAAGTTATCAGCCTTGGAAGCAATCAAAATGTTCTTGCCACAGGTGTTGAGGTAATTGACTAAGAGCTGTTCCTGACCATTTGCAGTAAGGGAGTAACGGCCTTTTAAGGTCTTTACAGCTTTTAGATAGTCGAGAGCATGGTAGATTCCTTGCTGGAATTGCTTCACATAGAGAAGATCACCAACTAAAAGACCATCCGATTCACGACCGGAGATTTTGATATCAATGTTATCCGGAATGGATTTAAGGATGATGAAGTTATGGGTCTTCATCGTAGCCTTAGCTAAATAGATTTTTTGATCTGCTAATAAATAATAGGATCCTGAGTGTTCGCCAACGATACCGGCGAAGATTAAGTGCTTTAATTCTGTTTCGAGTTCTCTCTGCTGCTCAGCAGTGATAGCCTCTAGTTTTGTGGTCAGGGACTTCTTGTCCAGCATCTGACCTTTTAATATTGTTTCGATTTCTTTTTCTGTCATTTGTTTCCTTGTATGAGGTTAAAGAAAACAAAAGGGGCAATTTGTGGCCCCCAATGTCTTTTCTGTTTACAGATAATTACAGAGAATGGCGGTAATGAAGAAGGCAATAGAGAACAAAGTGGTGATAATGGTCATGATCTTATCGGCGCCTCTCTCCTTAGTACGAGTGAAGATGTTCATCTTGTTGCCACCCATAACGGCAGCGGATGCACCTTCGGATTTACCCGACTGGAGCAGAGTGATGATTATCATAATAAACGATAATACGATAAGAACAATTTGCGCAGCTGATGTCATGTTAACCTCTATATCCGATTCTTTAACCTTAATAGTATAATTGCAAATAACTGACTATTCAAGCAAACACCTTATAAAATGCTTACATTGAAATGACTATTTTATAAATAATGCCTGTTTTCATGGCAAAACAAAATAAATTTTAAAGAATGCCTTCTAAAAGAATTTTTAAGCCTGTCGCTAAAAAGACAATACCGGATATCAATCCTGCCCACCTTATCAGTTTGCAGCCGATCTTCTTTCCAAGAATAGTCGTAATCAGAGACAGGACAAAAGTAACAATTCCGATAATCCCGAAAATCAGCATGGCTTCACTGATGGTACTATCAAGATAAACAAATCCAATACATAAAGCATCAATTGAAGTAGCAACGGACTGAGTCAGAATTTCCACAATCGAGATTCTCTTAATAGGCATCGAAGAAGTATCACAGGTTTTATTCTTCTTAAAGTCCTTAGCCCATTCCACAATGTTTTTGATAGCTAAAAGAGTCAACAAAGAAAAAGCAATCCAGGGAATATAAGCTTCCAACTGTTTTTGAAAACTATAGCCGATGAAATACCCAATAATTGGCATACCCATCTGAAAAACACCAAACAAAAAAGGAATCAAAAGGATTTTCCATTTCGGCATATCCGGTTCCCGGATACCGTCAGTGGCACCAACTGTCATGGTGTCAGCCGACATCGATATGGCAACTAAGAAAATATTTAACCAATTCATGTGAAAGTTTTCCTAGTGTACTTCATAGTAAAAAAGAAGTCTAGACTAACTTTTTTAGTCAGCTATTTGCTTGTTTGATTTCTAAAATCTTAGAGACTTCTAAAGGCAATTCAAGTTCATTCTTAAAGCCAAGAAGATAATCTTCTGTTACCTTCTTGGATAAACGGGGAGTGAAAACATTGAAGTCATCCATAAAGACACAGGCACAGAAGGGATTAACATAGAAAGAAGAGTTGAAGGAATGTTCTTCATTCAAAAATCTCATGCCATCAATCCTGACGGAATCCAAAAAGGCATTCAGTTTATTTTGGTCTTCTCCAAATACTTTGAACTGATCATTGAAGCTTAGTGATTCGGTAGTTCTTTGGTAAGGAAGATGAATCTTTTGAAAGAAATCTTTGCCTTTCAGATTCTTAACAAGTACTTCTGAGTCAGTTATAGAACAATCGAACTGTAAAAAACGGCCATAACAATTGCGGGGATGATTGCCTTCTCGGACAACATAGGAATAAATTAAAGAAAAGAAAGGAACACCATTGATGTTTCCCTTAAAGAATTCCGTTTCGTCAAAGTCAAACTTTTGAGAAATAGGAGCAGAAATGGTTTTTTGAATCACATAAGAATCACTCTTCATTGAGAATGACAAATTAGTATAAGGAAGCTTAGCTTTCAGTAAATTAAAAGAAGTCTTTTGAAGCTCGGCTTTATACGAACTGCTTTGCTGCATGGCAAAAACAATGAAGGAGGGAGTTATTGCTAAAAAGGAAAGGAATCCGGAAACAATCATAATCACCTGAGCCGTTCCACTAAAAGCAATAGCAGCAACCAAAATCAAAGTAAATCCAGCCACACCAAAAAGAGACGCCAAAACAATAAAGAAAACGAACATAAAAAGCCGATGCTTTCGTTTGTTCTCAAAATAAGAGACTAAATCATTGATATCTTTTGATTCGGTTCTTTCCATGAAAGTTACTTACCTGAAACAGCTAATTTCTTAATAACAACTGAAGGAGTAATGATTCCGCTTCCATCATAAGTATCATTGCCAACAGCGGTAATATCAGCGAAAACATCTTTCAGATTTCCAGCACAAATAATCATAGATACCGGAGTGGAAAGCTTGCCATTTTCAATCAAATAGCCTTGGCAAGGAAGGGAGAAATCAAGAGTTGTATCATTGATGCCAGAATTCAATCCACTGATATTGTTGATGAAAATACCGTTATTGACCTTAGCAAACAATTCTTCCTGAGTAAAATGACCAGGCTTGATAGTCAAAGTAATAGGAGCGGCATTGCCATTCCCACAGCCACAGCCATTGCATTCAATATGTTCTTCATTAGCTGTTTCCAAAGAATAGAAATAGTTAGTCAAAACACCTCTCTTAATAACTGGGAAGTCACAGGTAGGGACACCTTCGGAATCATAAGAGGTGGCACTGGCAGATGAAACATGAGGAGTGTGAAGCACTGTTAAAGACTTGCTGGCAATAAGTTGATTAAGTTTTCCTTCAAAAATTGAAAGATGCTTTTGAACATTCTTAGCTGAAAGCTGACCAACATAGAAACTGAATAAGGAAGCAACACTATCCGGACTTAAAACAGTCTTATAGGTCTTACCCTTGCATGCAACTGATCCAAAGAAATCTAGGGCATCTTTGCTGGCATGATCGATAGCTTTCAGAGCATTTGTCTTCAATTCTTCCAGATTGTGGAAGGACTTGAATGACCAGCCACCGGATCTTGGTTCGCCTTTTTCATTTTCAGCAACGATGGAGACATAGCCAGCATAAAGCTTGGAACTCTCTTTAGCCTTCAAGCCTAGAGTATTAGCTTTCAAGGACTGAGAAGTAATCATAGTTACATCTACTTGAACTTTTGAAATCCGTTTGTCTTTCTTTTGAGCGATAGCCGAAATATCTAAAGCAAAGGCTCTTAAGTCCTTTAAAGAGGAAGGCTTAAAATCAGGGAAGCAGATTTTAGCTTTACGATATTTTTTGCCACCTTTATAGAAGTTATCGATTTTGTCGTCTTTGCCATACTTAGCGGATTCCAGAATTGCCTGCATCATTATTTCAGGAGTCTTAGAATCAATGGCATCAGTTGAAAAGGAGCCGATTTTTCCTTGATACAAAGCTTTGCCGGAAATATCTGAGGCAACACCGATTTGCTGGTTCTCAACATCATTATTGAAAACAGAGACTGTTGTCTCAGTCGTAGTACCATAACTCATTTGGAAAACGTCCATCTTAGAAGCCTTGCTGGCTTCAAAATATTTATTGATGTTGATTGACATATTAATTGTTTCCTCCAGCTGAACCGACCAGCATCTTTGAAATCAGTAAAGTCGGTTGACCGACTTCCACATAACAGGATCCTGAGGCTGCACCGCAGACACCAGGCGCTCTTTGTAAATCATCAGCTATCATCGTAATGTTAGGTAAGATTTCATAGCCGTATCCGATTAAAGAGACCGGTTTAATCAAATGACCGATTTTACCATCTTCAATGGTATAAGCCGTAGAAGAAGTGAAGATGAACTGATCAGTGGAAGGATCAACCTGTCCGCCTGTGAAGCCAACACAGTAGATACCTTTCTTCACACTCTTGATAATGTCATCCTTAGTGGAAGTTCCATTGCCGATATAGGTATTAGTCATACGAGTAGTAGGAGTATAACGGTAGTTTTCTCTTCTGCAGGCGCCAGTTGAGCCAAGAGTTGAATCAATTCTTCTCGAAGTATAACGGTCAAGCATGTAATTGACTAGAACACCATCCTTAATCAGTTGATTGGCTGAAGGAGTATTGCCTTCATCATCGATGTTCTCAGTGCCCCAACCGTTTTCAATGACACCATTATCAAAAGCATTGACGATAGGAGAAGCAATTGTCTTGCCAAGCTTTCCGGTAAATGGCGAAGTCTTATGAGAGATAGCACTGCCTTCTAAAGGATGACCACAGGATTCATGGAAAAGGACACCACCAAAAGCATTGCCTAAAACAACTGGCATTTCACCAGATGGGCCTTCTGGAGCTGATAACATAGCAACAGCATTCTGAGCACATTGAAGCATCTGAGCTTTATAATCCGTGCTTTCAAGTAATTCTAATCCAGCTGATAAACCAGGTCCTTCAAAAGCAGTCTGGAACTGTTTGCCATCACTGGCAACTACTAAAGACATGATTCTGGTTCTGACTCGGTCATCACTAGCAAAGACACCATCGGAATTATAGATTTCGACATGTTCGTCCTCTTCAAAAAGACGGGCCATGACATCCTTAATCTGATCAGAATACTTATAAGCTTCCTTTTCTCCATCTTCAAGATAAGCAAGCTTCTGTTCAGTAGTCCAAGAAGAATGAGGAATCTTAATTTGATTAAGATTGCCATGCTTCTTTTCAGTCAAAGAAGTAACTTCTTTGACCTGTTTTCCTTCAAAACCCTGAGCTAAATCGGCAGCTAATTTCATTAAAGATTTAGTCGAAAGATCAGAGGTATAACCATAAACACACTTGGTGCCCTGGAGTAAACGGATGCCTACTCCGCAGGTTCTGTTAGAGGAGATGCTGTAGACTTTCTTATATCGTCTTGTATAGTTATGACCACGATTGTCCTGATAATAGATTTCAGCGTAGTCAGCTCCGGTAGCTAGACCGGCGTTTAAAATAGCTAAGCTATTCTTTCTGGAAATAATCATTGAATGCCTCCACACACACATTGCAACAATAAGTATAGATTAAAGAACTTGGCTTTTATAGTCAAAAAAGAAAGAAAAATAGTGAAAGAGAGAAGAAATCTCTTTCACTGAACGATTTGCTACATTTTCGTTTATTTTTCTTTTTGAATTTTAAAAATCAGGAAGCTGACTCCATAAGCAAGAAGAAAAACCATAAGGACAGTCAAAAAAGACTTTAGGTCTAATAAAGGGAAGAAGCCTAATACATTGTCTGCGGATGCACTAAAAACTAACATGCTGGCAAAGTAGCCAAGGAATGATCCTAATAAGGTGTTGATTAATGTAGGACTGATAAATAAGGTAAACAGTTTAAATTGGTTTTCGCCTAAGGAATAAAGTAAGCGTCTGTTTTCTTTATTTGATTCAAAAGCACTATAGCAATTAATAATGATGATGAAGCAAATCAAAACTGAACCAATGGTACTCAGAATCAGGCAACTGACTTTTGATTTTTCCATGGTTTCCTGTTTTCTTGAATAAGAGAAAGTACAGGTCTTGCCTCGGCAATCGGTATAACTAGGAAAAACCTGTTCCTTAGTTAAGAAGTTCATTTCTTCACTAAGGTTGTTCCTATCAATTTTGAGAATATAGGAATCAGGAACTAACATAGCTGACCTTAATTTCTGATAATTGGTATCAGAAATAATATATGCTTCACTAGGAGCGACATCAGTTGGTAGGGTCTTGGCATAGATACCGTTAGAAAAAACTGCATTCATATCAATCAGAGGATTTCCAAAATACCTTATTTTGTCTCCTTCAAAATATATCTTTGTACTTTCATCCACTGGTGCAAAACTAGTCTTATCACTAGTTAACAAACCGCTTGAATATTGGTAGTTTACATAGACTTCATCATCGGAAATTTTGAAAGGAAGTTCATTAGAAGACTTCTTTTCATACAAGGATTGAGAAA
>JBAXZY010000057.1:0-9826 GCA_041670045.1 Bacilli bacterium
AAGTGTGGTCTCATCTATTGCTGATGCTAAGGCTTTGGACGATGGCGAATATGTCACAATCAAAGGCCAGGTTGTTGCTGACAATGGAAAATTCTCTGCTGTTGTCGCTGATGCCACTGACGGTATGTTTGTTTATATCGGAGACAGCTACACTACTGATACTGGCTTAGACACTGACGGATATGTCATTGCCTCTAGTTATGTCTCCATCACTGGATCCCTTTCTACTTACAACGGTGTTAAGGAAATCACTATGAACCATAAGGATGCGGGAACTATTCCCGCCTGCATTGTCACAGCCGATGCTCTTACCGCTATGTCTACGACTTCTATTGCGGATGAAACAGCCTTCAATGCTGCTATCTCCTCTACTAAAGCCTTAACTAACGGTGGCAAGATCTATTCCTTAAACGGTGTATTTGAATCTCTTTCCAGCAGGACGGCTACCTTCAAGATTGGATCGACTGAGTTCTATGTCTACTTTGCTTCAGCCGCTGATGCTACCAGTGCTAACTTAGTTAAGGATAGTACGTATACCATTACTGGGGCGTATCAAATCTATAATTCAAAGCCGGAATTCATTATGATGAAGAACGGAACTTCCGTTTCCTTATACTCCGGAGAATAATTCCTTTCTCGCAATTTGAATATTTCCTTTTCTTTTCCTTTATGAGTCTGAATTGATTACGCTCCTGACAAGTAATAATTTCAACTTGACTATTGGCTTTAAAACAACAATAATAGTAAAGCTTGTCAGGAACTATGGAGCAATACCCAAGCTGGTGAAGGGGCGTCCCTGCTAAGGACGTAGTAGGAGTAATCCTAGCGAGAGTTCAAATCTCTCTTGCTCCGCCATTGAAAGCAATCGCCCAACTCCTGAATGGGAGAAAAAGCGAATAGAAATGACCGTTTCGGCGGTCATTTTTTTATACTTCCTAGATTCCTGCTTTTTCTTGAAACTATCATTATCATTAAAAAACAATGCCAATGTGGTTTGTTATCTAAAGAAGCAAACAACAATCTTTCAGAAAATGCCCAATTGACTTGTTAGAAAGCTAATTTTGATTGGCTGATGGAATCAAAGAAACAATTAGAGAACAAGAAGACTGTCAAACATAATTTGATTAAGGATGATACTTCTAAATGGATTTTCCTTTTACACCAAATGCCTAGGAGGACTATTTGTTTTAGGAAGAGAATGACAAGAAAACACTAAGAAGAATCAATGATCTTCTTCTGCCTATAGGTAAGAAAGATATGTCATTGATTTTTAAATACAAGTTTTAGATAATATTAGCAGGAAGCAAAAGAAATGACAAAAAGTCATTTGATATTGTTCAGCGTTTTACTGATTCTAACAAGCTGCAATATAACTCAGCTGTCATCTGAAGGACTATCCACTTCAACGAGTACTTCTTCATCGACGAAAGCGGTTAGTGAAAGTAGTTTAGTAAGTTTAGTGGCAAGTGGTGCCTATAAATATGATGGCGGGTTAAATCCGAATAATTTAGCAACCAAAGCCGGAGTCGCTATTGATGCTAATAGCACTAATGGTAACTTGGTTCTTTTATTAAAGGCAGCTTTTGGGGATTCTATTCCTTCCTTGACTGGTCAAAGAAAATATGGCGGAGTCTATACCAACCCTGAAGAAACTAATATTACTACCGCTAAGGTTAAAGAGGCTTTCGACTGGCTCTGCAGTTATGGCTTATGGGATGAATCTCCTTTTGTTGAATCAGCAGCAATTGATGATGATTTCATTACTAAAATACTGCATCGTTTTTATAGCTATTATGGAACAGAAGAAACGGACGATTACTATGCTTATCAAAATCACGACTTTCTTTATGAAGCTAAAGATGAGAGTGATATCACTTCTTCTTCGGAATATTATCAATCCTTGCTTTTAGATTCTAATGCTACTGAAAAGAACATGATGGAATATGTTAAGGAACTAGCTGATGATTCATCCTCCTCTTCCTCTTCTTTTTATCAACGGGCTCTTTCTTTTTATGAAGGAACTTTGGATTATTCTTTCATAGATGAAGAAGGCATTAAAGAAGAAATAGAATCTATTAAATCCATTAGTAATACAGCCAAATGGTTAGCAATAGCTTCTTCCGGCTTAAAAAACTATGGCAGTTCATCTATAGCTTTCTTTACTACTCCTAACACCACAATTTTGGAAGATGGCACAAGTATCAATCAATATACCCTCATTCCTGGAGGCTATTTGATTATTTGTCTCCTGAAATCAATGAGACCAGTCTGAAAACCATGGCCTCTGACATGTACCAAGATTTAGGACTTAGTTCTGAAGAAATTGAAAACCATTCCTCCGCTTTTGTTTCCTTTTCTAAGAAGCAATGGACCGCTTATCGTAGTACCGACATTGCTAAATATCAGAATACTTTCAGTCTTTTATATGATTCCGCCACTAAGAGTGATCCTATCACTTCCTTTGGACTTTCCTTTGATTTGGCTGGTGCATTCATAAACGCTGGCTTTTCTTATGATGACATCAGTAAATTTGCTACTATTGATTTAGCTGCTTATCTTTCTCTGGCCAAAGCTGTAACTGAGGCTACGCCTGCCGAACTATGTTCGACGGCTTTGTATAACTTTGCTTATGATAATTCCGATTTAAAGAAATACCATCAGGGCACCAAACCTGATTTTGAATTAGTGAGGACCATGATTAATAATCGGCTGTCATCTGATTATGCAAGCTCCTCTCTTTATACTCAATCCTATAACACCATTAAAACCATGTTCACCGGAATTGAATCTGTTTTCAGTGATCGTTTAACTAATTCCTCGTGGCTTTCAGATGATGGTAAGAAGAAAGCCCAAGAAAAACTAGACGCCATTCAAACGAACTTCTTAGGCAAATCCGATGATGGAACCGTTTTTGACTACAGCAGCTTAGCGGCACCTTTAGGCAAAACTATATCTAAGACCATCGGCGGTGCTAAAAGAAACCTCGTCAATTATTTTTTGTCACGAGTGAGTACGGGAATCGATAATGATGAGAAGTCTTTGATTGCTTCAGGACCCTTTTTTGGAAATGCCTTCTATTATCCTTCCTACAACCGTATATCTTTGAATTTAGGGGCCCTTTTCTATGTTGGCAGTGATTTATCTAAGGTATCGCAAGAAGAGCTCTATGCGAGGATTGGCTTTGTTTTAGGACATGAAATCACTCATGGCTTTGATTCTCAAGGGGTCTATTATGATAAAAACGGAAATCATTCCACTACTAGCATCATTCCAGAAGCTGACCAAAGTAAATTCGATGAGCTGGCTTTGAAATTAGAGGGTTTATATAAGGATCAGGAAATAGTTCCTGGCTTGTCTCAGGATGCTCATCTTACGATTACAGAGGATTTAGCTGATACCGGCGGGATGGTTTTTTTCAGAAAACGCCGGAAAGGCAATAACTGCATTTGATTTTAAGTCTTTCTATTCTTATTTAGCCAAATCATTTGGTTTCAAGGCTTCTAGATCGTCTTTGGAGTCAACGTTCATCCAGGATTCCCATTCTAGTGGGAGAATCCGTTTAGATCCGCTGTTATCTAATAGTCCTACTTTCCAGGAAATCTATGATCTAAATCCTCGGGATGGCATGTATTTAGCTTCTTCCAGTCAAGTCGTTATTTGGTAGCTAAAAAATTGAACAAAATTTAATAATCGCTAAAAGATAGAAAACTTCAAAAATTAACGTAAACTGCATTAAAACCAGTAAAATTTGTGAAAACTATCTATTTAAAAGAAAAATAGTCAAAAAATATTGAACATATGTAGCAATATTCTGATTGACTATTTTGAACAAAACGACTAACCTCTCTTATAGAGGTCCAATTTATGGGACAAAAAGTATATCGCAATGTCATTCGTAGCAAGAACGCTATTCAAAAAGCCTTACTTGCTCTTTTGCTTGAGGGAAATGAATTAGATAAGATCAGTATCAGTGATGTTTGTCTGAAAGCCAATGTCAATCGAGGGACTTTCTATAATCATTATCACAGCATTGATGAGGTTTTAGGTGATGTGGAGAATGAATTCATGTTGTCTCTTGCTAACGCACTTCAGAAAACTGATTTATCTTCTGAATCCGGTCGCAAGCAGTTCTTCTATGATTTAGGTACATTCTTAAGAGACAGACAGAAGAGTGCTAAGGCGATAGCTAGATTCCTCCCAACTAGAACCTTTGTAGATTTAAAAGACAAAATTGAGAAGACTCTTGAGACTTCTTTCCCTAAAATGGTCAGAGGCATGACAGTTGATGATGTCTTCCTCCGGAAAGTCCGTTTCTTTGTCAGTGGTCTGATTGGCAACTATATCAATGCTATTGGCAAGGATTCTCAAGAAGAGATTTCTAAAGCCTCTGAATTAGCCTATGAAGTCAGCAATGAGATGTTCGGTTCCTATTTTCCTTTGATGAAAGACAGTTCCAACAAATAAGACACAGAGGACTAGAAGAAAGCCTTTGATTGTTATTCTTTTTAAGTGTCACATTCTAAATTTATTCGAAAAGAACCAGAAAATCTCTAATCTAAGCATTAAAATGCCAATTTAATTGCTAAACCCTTACTTTTTTATAAAAAAACTGCTAAAATATATATAGAAAGACGAGCAACTGTTGCCGATTCTCGAAAATCAACAAACCACGGTTACCCAGCTTAGAAAGAACTAAGCTTTTTCTTTCTGTGTCGAAAAGGAGAAAGATAAGTGTTTAAAATTGGAGACAAAATCATTGATAAGAATGGTAAGATTTTTGAGATTGAAAGCATCTCAGAAAAAGACTTTGGCGGAGGCGCTTCAAAGTATTTTATTTTGAAGCCGGTTTTTGCATATGACTTTAATCAAGGTTACCGTTGCTTCGTGCCAATTGACAAAGCCGATTCGATTCTTCGCCCGGTAATGAACAAAGATGAGGCTCTTGAGCTCATTGATTCCTTAAGCTCATTAGAAAGCTATCCGGAAGTCAATCCCCGTGAACGCAAGGTTTATTTTCAGACCGTTATTTCTTCCGGCAGCCGTAAAGATATTTGCCGTGTCATCAAAACACTTACTAAATACAAAGAAGCCCGTAAAAAGAACAACAAACCCTTATCTGATTTTGACCATCGTTTATTAACCAATCTTTTGTCCCTTTTCAATGATGAAGTATCTCTTGCTTTAGGTATTCCGATTGAATCCGTAAATGGCTTCATCCGTGATCGCACGGGTGCTTCCGGATTTTAAACAAGCATAGAAAAAGCGATGCCGACTAGTTTGATGCTTCTCTTTACGGGAAGCAGCAACAGCAGCATCGCTTTTATTTTGATTTGTTTACTTTTCGAAGGTATCAACTAAGAAGCGAACACTATCAACAATATCCTTCTTCTTCTCATCATCAAGATCTTTGATAGCATCATTGATGCTAATCAGATGCTTATCAATCTGCATCTGGCTGATATAGGAGTTAACATTGTTCTCGATTTCGGTATCGTCTCCAGCCTTGGTTTTATGACCAACGAGGAAATCAATTGAAACATCGAAAACATCAGCAAACTTTATCAAAGTCTGAATGTTAGGCTCAATTCTTCCGATTTCATAATCGGAAATGTTGTATTGCTTAATATGAAGCTTCTTAGCTAACTCAGCCTGAGTCAAACCAGCTTTTCTTCTTAAGAAACGAAGATTATCCTTTAGTTTCATCTTTCCCACACCTCAATATTTGTTTATATTATATTTGATTGTAAAAATAAAGCAAACAAAAAAACGATACAAATGACTAAAAGAAGCTTGAAAAGTATGTATTTGTCATTGACAAACTTAACCAATGATTGAAAAAGTTGCAAACCACGTGCTAAAATGCACCAAATAGGCTAATTCAGGTCTTCGAAAATATAGTCATTCAGCAAAGAAAGTGAGATTTAATAATGCACAATCTTAATGAAATCAATTGGTTCCCGGGACACATGAAAAAGGCCCTTGATCAAGTCAGCCAGAAAATCAAGGAATGTGATGGCGTTATTGAGATTGGAGATGCCCGTGCTCCTTTCTCCTCCTTTCCTGAATATCTCGATAAAATCACTGAAAACAAGGAAAAAGTTTTCATTTTTTCTAAGGCTGATTTAGCTGATCCGGTTTTACTTTCGAAGCAAAAAGATATTTATAAATCTAAAGGAATTGAGTGCTTTTCTTTCGACTTAAGAGACCCTAATTCCGCTAAAGAAATGTTACGTTATTTATCCAATATTCAGACCACAAAAGACCGTAAATACATACGTTTAGGGTTTCCTTTACCTGTCAAAAGGTTCATTGTGTTAGGAATACCGAATGTAGGAAAATCGACTTTTATTAATTCTTTGTCATGTAAAAAGAAAGCTGCTGTCGAAAATAAGCCTGGTAAAACCAGAACTGAGACTTTGATTAAGGTTTCCCAGAAGGTCGAAATCTTTGATGCTCCCGGCATTTTGGAACCTAATTATGAGAATAAAACTGTTATTGCAAAATTGGCTTTGCTCGGTTCAGTCAAGATGGAAGTTCTGCCTTTGATTCCTTTGACTGATTATTTGATGGAAATCATTTCTTCACGATACAGTAAGAATCTAGTTGATCGCTATGGAATTGAAGTCAGCAGTTCACCGGAAGAAAATTATTCGCGAATTGCTACTAACCGTAAATTCCTTTTAAGTGGTTCTCTTCCCGACACTGACCGGGCTAGAAATGTTGTTTTGAAGGAATTCCGAGCTGGACAGATAGGAAAGATTTCTCTTGATGAATAAGCTATCTCTTTTTGCTTTTGATCAGGAAATGAGAAAAAAGAATCATGCCACTTTCATTGCTGGCTTTGATGAGGCTGGTCGGGGACCTTTGGCTGGACCGGTTTCAACAGCTGGGGTAGTCTTGCCTCCTGACTTTGATGATTCTCTGATTAATGATTCTAAGCAGCTGACTGATAAAGAAAGACGAAAGCTTTTTCCTATTATCAAAGAGAAGGCTTTGGCTTATTTTGTTTGCTTAGTTCCTGTTGAGATTATCGATAAAATCAATATTTTGGAAGCGGATCGAGTCGGAATGGAAACCTGTTTAAGTGAAATCCTGAAGAAACAGCAAGTTGATTACATCATTACTGACTATATGTCCTTGCACACTGATATTTCCTTACTTTCAATTCCTAAAGGCGATGCCACTTCTTTGGCAGTGGCATCGGCTAGTATCTTAGCTAAAGTGACAAGAGACGATTATATGCTGGAACTGGATAAGAAATATCCCCAGTATGATTTTAAAGAAAACAAAGGCTATGGCACTAAAAAGCATTTAGAGGCTTTAAAGAAATACGGGTTCGTCAAAGGTGTTCATCGGGTTAGTTTTGAACCGGTCAAAGACATGTATGAAGGGATTGAACAGTTGAAGCTTTTTGAGTGATTCTTAGAAAAAAGGTCTTCTCCGACTAAATAGTCGGTAGGAGGCTAGGATGATGAATATCAATTCACGGGATGTTTTATTGACGCTGTCGATGAATGAAGAAGGACAATGGATGTCAGTGTTCAAAGACATCAAAGGAAAACGTCCTTTGGCTAAAGAGGAAGTTGATAAAGCCTATCAGGAAAACAAGGCTTGTTTTGTTACTATTTGTGACGCTGATTATCCGGAATATTTCAAAGCGAGGACTAATCCTCCTTTCCTTTTATATTACTATGGCAATAAAAGCCTGTTTAACGCCAAATATCGACTGACAGTCGTTGGTACAAGACAACCCACGATTTATCAGACAGATACTGTCTATCGTTTGATCAAAGAGGTCGAAGAAGCGTTGAACAATGAAGTCGCCATTGTTTCTGGTATGGCGGCGGGATTGGATCAAATCAGTATGAAGGCGGCTATGAGTGTCAAGGCTCCGATTATTTCGGTCATTGGCTCTGGTATTGACAATCCCTATCCTAGTGACAATGACGGCATTTATGATTACTGCAAGTCAGGCAAGGGTTTAGTGATATCCGAGTATCCGGGTAAAGTCAGTGCTAAACCAGAAAACTTCCTCTTTCGCAATCGCTTATTGTCAAGTCTCAGTGAAGTGATGTTTGTGGCTGGCGGGAAGAACCGTTCCGGGACTTCTTCTTCAGTTCGTTTAGCCTTAGAAGACAATCGGGAGATATTGGCTCTCCCCTGTGATATCACTGGCGATGATCTGACAAATTCCTTGATCAGTGATGGAGCTTTAAGTGTCCTTTCGGCTAGCGATTTAGTTAATTCCTTGAAAGAGCGATATAATTTGCAATAGATTTTTTCTTAGCTATGCTAAGAGGAAACAATAGACTTGACAAATCCCCAAAGCCTACTAATAATAGTTAAGCAATTTCAGGAGTGTGCTCAAAATGAAACTCATAATTGTTGAATCGCCTCACAAATGTGACACCATTGGTAAGTTTTTGGGATCAGACTATTTGGTTGTGGCCAGCAAAGGTCATATCCGAGATTTAGCCAGTTCCGGAAAAATGGGACTAGGTGTTGATGTTGATCATGATTTCAAGCCTACCTATGCTGTTTCTCCTGATAAAGTAGCTGTTGTCAAAGAATTAAAGGCCGATTTAGCAAAAGCTGATGATGTCTATCTGGCAACCGATCCTGATCGTGAAGGAGAAGCTATTTCCTGGCATCTGGCTCAGGTTCTGAACTTGGATGTCTATAAGACTAAGAGATTGGAGTTCCATGAAATCACTAAGCCCGCTATCTTAAAAGCTTTACAGAATCCTAGAACTATCGACTTAAAGTTAGTGGAATCTCAGGAAACCAGAAGAATCATTGACCGTTTAATGGGTTATCGTCTTTCTTATCTGCTACAGAAGAAGATCAAATCCCGTTCAGCTGGCCGTGTTCAGTCAGTTGTCTTAAAGTTCATTGTTGACCGCGAAAAGGAAATCAAAGCCTTTGTACCGGTTGAATATTGGTCGATTGCCGCTACTTTCGAAGATGGTCTTAAAGCTGATTTGGCTTCCTACTTGGATAAACCGATTAAGATCAACAACGAAGATGAAGCCAATAAGGTCATTGCTGCGCTTCCGGCTTCTTTTGTCATCAAATCGTTGAAGACAGAGACTAAATACCGTGAACCTAAGCCACCGTTTATTACTTCTACGATGCAGCAGGAAGCTTTCAGTCAGTTCCATTTCTCCATCAAGAAGACCAGTGCTGTAGCTCAGAAACTTTATGAAGGTAAGGAAATCAATGGAACCTCTACCGGTTTAATCACCTACATGAGAACTGATTCCACCCGTTTAAGCGATGAGTTCAAGGCTTCTAGCAAGGACTTCATCACTAACCGTTTTGGTGCCAACTATTTAGGCAAGGTTCATATGCAGAAGGCTGATAAGAATATTCAGGACGCTCATGAAGCTATCCGTCCGACTGATTTGAGTCTGACTCCAAGCGTTGTCAAAGATTCTTTGACTAAAGACGAATATCAGCTTTATTCTTTGATTTATGATCGTGCTTTGGCTTCTTTGATGGCTCCTAAGGCTACTAGTGTCTCCACTGTTGTTTTAGACGGCAATGGCTATGGTTTCACCACCAGTGCCTCTCAGCCGGTCTTTGATGGCTACACGAAGGTTTATGGCAAGTACGAAGATCAAGAAGAGCCTAGCAAGCTTCCTGAGCTTAAGGAAGGCCAATCCTTAGTTAAGAAGGATGTCACTAAGGAACAGCATTTCACTAAGGCTCCGGCTAGATACAATGAAGGTAAGGTCGTTAAGCTGATGCAGGAAAACGGCATCGGACGTCCTTCCACCTATTCTCCTACTGTCACCACCTTGATTGACCGAGACTATGTTGAAAA
>JBAXZY010000058.1:0-9730 GCA_041670045.1 Bacilli bacterium
AACCGTTAATAGCTAATTTAATAGACATTTATAATGTCCTCCCTAGTTTCAAGGATATTATACACATTAAAAGGGATTTTTAAAGATAATTGTACACTTTTTTGCTAAAATAGGGCTTTCATAACGAAAATGACACATGAGCATTTAAGTTCGAACGAAAGAATGCGCATTTGCGTGCGCATTAAGCATTTAGTGTGCAAGGCCTGCGTAAATCAAGCAAGAGAAACACCTATTTCCTTAGCCTTCTCCCTTAAACCCCTTAAAATATGGACAACTCCGCTTTTAGTGATGCTGATTCCGGTATCTTTTCCGATGGCTTCAGCCAATTCCCGGTAGTTGGCATCTTTCATTTTCAGTCTTTCCGTAATCACTGCCTGGGTTTTCTCATCAAAGTAGTCAAGCGGATGAATCTTTAATAAAGCTTCCACGCATTTAATATCCGTTTGAGCTGCTCCTAAAGTCTTTCCGTAATTGGCGGAGTCGCAGATAGAAAGACGGTTGTTGATATTGATGTCTTCTTTGACTATACGGGCATTTTCAAAATCAAACATGGATTCAACAGCACCAATATAAGAAAGGAAAACCGATATCTGATCGCTTCTCTTCAGATAGAGGACATATTTCTCTCTTCTTTTAATGTATTTGAAATTCATCGTCTTCTCTTCTTTGAAAGAATTAAGTTTTCTTTTAACTGCCAAACTATCCTGCTTAGAGGAAAAAGCCATTTCCAAGAAGTAAGAAGTCTTTCCGGAAGAGGGGTTATTGACTGAACCATTAGCTAAGAAAGAACCAATTACCAGAAAACGCAGATTCTTCCTCAATAAGCCTTTCTTAGGAGACATACGGAATAAGCCGTCTTCGAAGATTTCTAAATCGCTCATTACCTGATACAGTCTTTGATCATCGACTGTGACTAAATAAACCAGGACTTTCTTAAACCTAGTGGTTTTTTCATAAGCAATAACAGGAGCTAAACCATAGACTTCCTTCAGGCTGTTATACATAAGCTTTGCAACTGAGGCAATCTCCGTATGAAGAGTCAGAGTAGGATGAGAGCCCAAAGATAAAGTGCCGGCATTGCGAATAAAACCCGAAAGAAGATATTTCATTTCTTCTTTCGAGTACTTATTCAAAGCAATCTCGTTCTTTACCTTCTTGGCAAAAGCTATTTCCTGGTTTTCCATATCTGCTTAAATTATGCCTGATTATTTCGATTCTTCAAATAGTCGAGATGAATATCGGTTGCTGCAAGAGCACCGTCAGATACAGCCATAGCTATCTGTCTTAAGGGAGTGGCTCTGGTATCACCGATTGCATAAAGATGAGGACTTTTAGTCATCATCTTGCTATCGGTGATGACGAATCCGTTCTTATCCGTCAGATCATTGATTCCTAAAAAGCCAGTTACCGGAATAGAACCGACATAGATGAACAAACCCTGAATATGAAGAGTCTTCTTTTCATTGGTTTCAGAATTAACAATATCAAGTTCCTCTAGAGATTTCTCGCCTCTTGCTTCTACACTCTGGTAAGGAGCATAAATAGCAGTATTAGATGCATTCTTGAATTGTTCGAAAACAAATTCCTGAGCTTTAAAGAGGGCATTATGGGATATTAAAGCCACGGAATGACAGATGGTGGAAAGATAGCAGGCTTCTTCAAAGGCCGCATTCCCGCCCCCGATGACAGCAACATCCTTGCCCTTATAGAAATTACCGTCGCAGATAGCACAGCGGCTGATTCCTCTCTTATGGAAGTTTTCTTCGCCAGGTATCTTATAAGGTTTCTCTCCTAATCCGTTAGCTAAGATGACATACTTAAAAGACCTGGTATTCTTTCCCCAACTGACTTCATAGGTACCATCTGGATTCAATAGCACGCTTTTCACTTCCGTATAGATGGGTTTGATGTCAAACACCTGCAGATGTTTTTCAAAATCAGTAGCTAATAATGGTCCTCTGACGTCCAGATAACCAGGATAGTTCTCAACCTTATCCGTATAATTGGTCTTACCTCCGACTAGATCTTTTTCAAAGCAGACTGGATTCATGCCATATCTTTTTAAATAGATGGCAGAAGACACTCCTCCTGGACCCATACCTATAATAGCGACATCTTTGTTATCAATCATGAATGATAAAGCTCCTCTCAATATCTTTGAAACTAGCATACTCTTCATCGCGGTGACAGTCAGGAATATGCTTTAAACCCCAGGTTACTAATCCTGACTTCAGTCCTAAAGCTTCACCACATATTAAGTCAGACGGGGAATCCCCTATCGTGAATGATCTAGTAGGAGAAAGCTGCAATCGATCTAGTATGATCTTCACTCCTGAGGGATCCGGTTTAGGTTTAGGGCATTCTTCAACCGGGACAATGCACTCGAAGAAAGGAGTCAACTTAAAATAATCCAGATTCTGAAGAGCGGAATTTTTGGACTTAGTAGTCAATAAAGCTAAATGATAGCCGGCTTCTTTTAGTTCTTGCAGTACTTCAACTTCAAAAGGATATAAAGAAGAATAATGGTTGGAGTATTTCAAAGAATAAGCATGGAATTCATCAACTAATTCTTTCACAGGAATATTCGGAAAATACTTTTTGAAGACTTCTTCTAAAGGCGGTCCGGAGAAATAAACCATCTCAGTCAATGAGGGACAATGAAGATGGTATTTATCAAACATATGGGTATAATCCATCACAATATACAAAGCCGTATCAATCAAAGTACCATCCAAATCAAAGATGATCAGATCAATATTATTCTTTCTTTTCCTGATCATGCTCATGTTCCTTGGCTTTCAGTTTATTCATATCAAGAGGCTTAGGCTCACGGGCTAATTCATCTTCTTTGGCCACCTTAGCGTAATTTAATTCAACCGGATTGTTATTTTTTTCGAGGAAACGATTAACAATTGGAACATTATCCAGCTTTCCTTTGCTGGATAAATAACGGATGATATGGTTGAGGGCAATCATAATTACACCAAAAACAATAAAGGCAATAGCCATAATCAGAGAGTTGTAATGGCTTCTTGATAAATCAGTGGCAGTAGAAACACCCATAATGAAACGATAGTTTCTTAATGGTTCCAAAATCAATCTGACTAAACCATAAGCAATAAAATAGCTGAAGGAAGAATCACCCTCCTTATAATTTTTGCCTTCCAAAGCTGGTACCCCGTATCCAATAAGGAAGTAGAAGAAAAGATTAATCACACCTTCAATTAAGAACAATGGTGCTACAACACCGCCTGCTGGAACCACATAAGAACCAGCTCCAATCATAGCATCCGTTCCATTTTGAAGATTGCTGGTAATAAAAGTAGGTAAGAAATCCCACGCAGAGGCAGAGACAGCATGGCCGAAGACTTCCTGATTAAAGAAGTTTCCCCATCTGCCAATAGCCTGAGCTACTAAGATAGTGGGAACTGCAAAGTCCATACAACGGAGAATATGAGTTCCTTTTCTTCTAAAGCGAGCATAAAGAACACCAGCTAGAATTCCACCGATGGCTCCGCCTTGAATGGCTAAACCGCCGTTCCAGATTTCAAATACTGAATACCAAGGCTGATTAGCGAATTCATTCAAAGAAGCTAAGACATACCAGATTCGAGACCCAATTATGCCGGCGGGGAAGGCAACTAAAAAGATAGTATCGAAGAAATGCCAATCATAGCCATCCTTATGGGCACGGTAATTTGACAAAAACAAAGCCAGTAAAGCACCAACTAAAATGAATAAGGCATAGAAGCGAACTACTGGTTTATCAAATGGAATTCCGTTGTAATAGGCTAAAGTAAGAAGATTCATTATTAAGCCTCTTTCTTCGTAACAGGTTTATTCTTGTCTTGAAGCGACTTCTCATATTCAGCTTTAGCATTTTGCTCAGCAGTAGCAACAACTTTAGTTGTCGATACCAGCTTGTGAGTTAAAACGTTTATACCAGCAACCGGTTTAAGCGGGACATCAGGCTCCGGATTCATACTGATAACATTGGTTTTAACACCAACTGCCATCTCAGCATTCTGTCTTTCCATCTCACGTTTTTCCTGAAGCTCGGATAGTCTTCTCTGGAATTCATATCCAGTATCATAGCCATAATCCTTAAGCTTGTAGTTAGTAACAGCTGCTTCAATGATTTCAGCCATTGATCGGGCAGCTGAGACTGGTAATTTAACAAGCGGTACTGATTCTCCTAGGATTTCATAACGGTCTGTCTTCATACCTACTCTTTCCATCGGTTCATCCTGTCTGAACTGCACAAGATTAATGACCAATTTAATATGAGTTCTCTTATCAAGAGAATTGATACCGAACATTCTGGCAACATCAATGATACCAATACCTCTCACTTCCATCATGCCATAAATGGATTCAGGACAGGTGCCAATCAGTTTACCTCTGACAGCTGCAATATTGACTCGGTCGTCCGCAATCAGACGATGACCCTTCTTAATCAGTTCCAAAGAGATTTCAGATTTACCGATACCGGATTCACCAAGCAGTAAAACACCAATACCGTAGATTTCCAGTAAGCAGGCATGTAAAGCTGTTTTAGGAGCTAAAGCTTCTGATAGATAAATATAAATATCAGACATGAGTCTTGAAGTATCAGCCGTAGAAGTGAATAAGGGGCAATTGCTGTCTTTAGCAGCTTTTAGAACTGGGTCCGGGCAGGGATTGTTATGAGTAACAATGATAGCCGGGCATTCTTTATTGGCAATACGGACACAGTTCTTATAAATGAAATCAGGGTCAGAATCATTAATCAAAGCGACTTCCTTATTTCCAATCAGCATAATACGGTTTTTGGCATGGAACTGGAAAAGGCCCAGTAATTCCAAACCAGGACGGTCCAGTTCAGCTACCTGAACCGGTTTTTTCAAAGCAGTGACATCACCGCTTAAGATCTTTAATCCAAAGTGATTAGCTAAATCAAGACTTGTAAACATTGAACACACCTTCCTATATCTTATTTATTATATAGTAAAACACTGCTTACCTCTACAAATTAATCCTCAATACCGCTAATAAAATACTATTTCAAAGAAGAACTAATTAAAATGATTTAAGTCCGACCGCTTGCTGATGCAATTGTTTATGGATATATGCCCTATGATATTTTTCATAATACTTTAAAAAATCTTGTTTTCACCGTTTTCCAAATGAATTTGAAATATTTCATAAGAAAGGAAAAAATAATATGGGTTTAGGATTAATAAAAGCATCTGTCTCATCCTCAAGGCAAGCCAATTCCTTTGCTAAAGAAAGATCTTCACTGCAATAAAAGCCCTGACCATAATCGTTGGTTTCTTTTCCGAATCCAAATATAGGCCTATCAACCTTAATCACGTCTTTCTTCCAGTATGCTTCCCACTCTTCTTCGCATTATATATTCCTTCTTGCTGCTTTTTTCTTGTGCGTTCATATATTCGAGAATATAGTTCTAAAAAAATATCATGAATCATTTTCCGACGTAATCAGATTTTTTTGAATACTGCTAATTCTTAAGTTCTACCTATAAGCATATGCTTCACTACCTGTTCTTTCTTATATAATCATACGTAAATCAATTAAAATGGCTTACAATTGCTCACTCTCAGCTAAAAACTCCAGTACCTCTTTTTAAAAGAAGTGCTGGAGTTAAGAGCATTAATAATCAAATATCTTATCTTTTGAAGATACTGAATAAAACAATACTTAAAGCACTGACTCCGCCAGTAATAGCAACCAAAGTATAAAACATCGTAGTGGAAATACTTTCTTTGAATCCTAAGACTAGCCATAAAGCCGAGATAGCTATTGTAGCGACTAAACAAAGAAGAGTAAGCTTAAAGTTAGACCATTTAGAATGAGACTTTTTTAAAGCATCATTATTATTTGAATTGTTATTCATACTGACCTCACTTAATGAACAAATAAATCAGGGCACCTAAGACTACTAACTGTAAAAGAAGAGAAAGAGCAATTACAATTGAGAAGTATTTCTTATCAGTCTTATGATGAAAGACGATTCTTCCAATGAAAGCACCAATAGCTCCGCCATATACAGCACTGAACAAGAGAGTCTTCTCTTTAGTACGATCCTTGCCGTTTTCAGCTTTCTTCTTATCATTGCCGAATAAGAAGAAGGATACGACAGACATGAAAACTAAGTAGATAGCATAAACAATCAAGATAATTTGCGGATACATACATCCTCCGATGAATAGAAAGATTATAACAAACTTTAACACGTAAGGAATCGATTCTAATCAGTGATTCTTTTCATTTATCGTGTGTATATCAGTTAGAAAATGAAAAGCAGGCCCCTAAATAAAGGGGCCTGCCTTATCAAATCAGATAATTAGTTAGATTTCTTACTATCTTTGCGCTTCTTGAAAACCAATCCAGCACCAAGTAATCCTATGGCAGCAGCAATTGAAGAGACAGTGGCAATCGATCCGCCACATCCTTTATTGGTAGTTGGAGTATCCGGATTTTCAGGTGTCTTATCAGCATTAGCAACATAGAGGGTGAATGTCGTTTCATCGCCAGCCTTGCCATCAGCTGAAGCAACTACTGAGAAGGTATAAACGCCAGCTTTAGTAGGAGTACCGGAGATTTGACCATTGGCAGAAAGAGTCAATCCAGCAGGTAAGGAACTGCCTTCTTTTAAAGCGTAATTAATAGTTCCAGCACCTTGAGCCGTATCAACACTGGAAGAATATTCCTGACCTTCTTTACCAGAAGTCAATTCAGTAGATGTGTAATTCAGGCCAATCGTAATTGAGTACTCGGCTTCAACCGGTATGCAATAAGCACTGGAAGCAATGACTGTGAATTTCTTATCACTGACTGTTTCTAACGGAGTTCCGACAATATTGCCTCCTTCAGTCAAAATCAATCCCTTTGGCAATGTCGTGCCACTCTTTAAAGAATAACTGACATCCTGGGATGAGGTGGCAGTATGAACCTGATCATAATAAGAGACATTTAGTTTTCCGTTAGCTAATTTGCTGCTAGTGTACTCCAAAGAATAATAGATTGAGATATTGAAGGTCAATGATTTAGCTTTGTAGCCTAAGGCAGAGGCTTCGACAGTGAAAGAATAATTCAGGCATTCTTTAGTAGCAGTACCGGTTACCGACCCATCTTCATTTAAAGTAAGACCGTCAGGTAATACTGAACCGTTTGCAAGAGCATAAGTAACAGGAGGGAATTTAGCAATTTCATCTTCAGATGCATCCGGTTTGAAGATAGAGGCACCCGTGACAGAACCGGTATAGGTTTGACCAATAGTAGCATTTGCCATAGTAGTATCAGCTTGATAGACAATAGAACCTGAGGAATTGACAATACTGACAATGAATTGAGCGTCATTCACATAAGTATCATAAGTAGCATTAACAGTGAAGGAGAAGTTATTGACTTCTTCAGTAGGCGTACCAGTAATCTTTCCATCGGGAGTCAGAATCAATCCCTTGGGAAGTGAATTGCCAGCTGCCAGAGAATAAGTAATATCAGAATCGGAAGCATCAGGATAAAGGGTAGTATTAATAACAGCTGAGGCAATGTTTTCACTATACTGAGAACCAACAACGCCAGTCTTAAGTGAACGCCCGTCATAACTCTTGATTCCAGAAGGAGCAACCGGATAATCACTTTCATTCATTGCGTTGCTGTTCGCATGAGCGAAAAGCAAACCATGAGACGCATTTCTTAAAGCCTGCACAGCAGTAGCAGAATCCTTGTTGTAACTTAAAGAAGCATATCCTAACGCGAGGTTACCGCCTGCTCTGATCATTTGATCAGCATTAGACCAGCCACCATCAAAAGAATCGGTAACAACACAGCCTTGGAATCCCCATTCGTCTCTTAAAAGACCAGTTAATAACTGATAGTCACCACCTGCCCAAACAGTGCCAATCTTATTTAAGGAAGACATTATTCCGTGAGTATGTCCAACCTTAACGGTCAATTCAAATGGTTTGAAGAAAATTTCACGCATGGACTGTTCATTGGCCCAAGTCAGTAAGCCGCAGCGATTGGATTCCTGATCATTTAAGCCAAAATGTTTAACATACGCAAACAATCCTTTATCTTGAGCACCTTTGACAACCTCAGCCGCCATATAGCCAGAGAGAGCACCATCTTCACTATAATATTCAAAGTTTCTTCCACTAAATGGGCTTCTATGAATATCACAGGCAGGAGCATACCAGCCAGAAATCTTAGATGAAGCGTTTCCGTTACCCCATAAAGCTTGGTTACCCATCATCTTACCTTTCTTATAAGCAAGGTCTTTGCTCCAAGTTGAGGCTAACACCGTTTCGCAGCACCAAGAAGAATATGTTCCGGAAGGCGCACCATATAGGAAACCAGCAGGACCATCAGCATTAGGTGTAGTTGAGATACCTAAAGTAGAAGAATTTATACCTGATTGATAAGCTCCTTGGGTAGCTAATTGAGTCATTTGATCAACGGTCAGTTGGTCAAGATAAGAATTCCATTTGGTATCGTTATAATCAACACCAACCAAATCTTTTAATTTGAGACCGTTAGATGCTCCTGTTGTTGGCATAGTAGCTGTATAGTAGGGCTGAGCATTAGTATCTTCAACATTCGTTCCTCTCCATAATTTGAGGTTATTGATGACGTTATCGCTGGCGGTTAATCTAAAGGAAGTAGTTGGGAAACTCCCTTCCCAATCTGCTCTAGTAAAATATTCGGATTTAATGTCATCAGTTACATAATTGGAGACATCATCGAAACGGTTTTTGATTTCACCATCAGTGGCATCATCGGTTGCATATTGAATGTCGGAAGGAACCGTAACACCAACTTTGGAAACCAAGTTATGTGCATCATTCATCAACATGATGTTATACGTGCCTTTTTCAAGCTCATATCCCTTGAAATCATTCTTGTTTGCATCATTCCAATCATAAGAAGCCATATCGCGGGCTTTGATTGTTAAAGTGACATCCTCAGACTGACCAGGATTTAATAGAGTTGATTTTCCAAAGGCGCCTAATACCACATACGACTTCTCAATCCCACCTTTCGTGTAAGGAGCATTATAGTAAAGCTCGACAACATCTTTTCCGGCCTTTGTTCCTGTATTAGTAACAGTGACAATGACCTTTACGGTATCATCTTTGCCTAAATTCTGGCCTTCAGAAGGAGAACATGACTTGATGGTTTGCGTAAAAGTAGTATAGGAAAGACCATAACCAAAGGGATAAACAACATTAGCTTTATACCAATTATCCCATGCTGTAGTTGTCGTTCCTTTTACGGAGCTATCAGTAACTGAGCCATTTCCTTCATCAAAACCTCTTGTTTCATAATAACGGTAGCCTACATAGATACCTTCTTTATAGGTTACATAATTGTTTGCATAACCACCGCCACCATTACCACCGGATCCAGGAAGGTTAGCATATTGATTTCCTTTGTGACTGGAATCAATTTCAACTAAGTTATTACCAAAGTTCTTATAAGTAGGGTCTTTGGTGAAATCACGTGAATAGGTATCCACCGTTCTTCCACTAGGATTAATTTCTCCCTTTAAAATCTGAGCTAAAGAAGTAATACCATTAGCACCAGGATATCCAATCCAAAGAGCAGCTTTAACATTGGCAGAGTAACCATAGTTATTAGGATCGTCTAAAAAACCACACTCAAACTGGGAGCCAGTATTCAGTAAGACAATAACCTTGTTGAACTTTTCACCACAATATTTGAT
>JBAXZY010000059.1:0-9391 GCA_041670045.1 Bacilli bacterium
AGTTCATCTAATTCTCCGGCCATGGTAAACTTCGGCGGTGATTATTATTCTGATTATGATTCACTTGCTGCTGATTTAACTAATTACACCGATCCTAGATGGCCAACAACTACTATCAGTAATGATAAACAGGGATCGTTTGGTGGTGGTGCTTCTTATAACGGTGGCACCTATGTTGCTGAAGTTGAAGACATCTATACTGGCTATAACTACTATGAAACCCGATATTACGATACTGTCCTTAATCAAGGAAATGCTTCTTCTACTGCTGGTTCAATTGATGGTAATAATTGGGCTTACAAAAATGAAGTCTGCTATCCTTTTGGTTATGGTCTTTCTTATCTTGATTATACTGAGACCTTACAAAGCGTCTCAGTTGAAACCAGAGCTGGTGGCAATATTACCGCAACCATCAATATCACCAACAACGGATCCAAGAGTGGAAAATTCTTAGGTCAGCTCTATGTTTCTACTCCGTATACAGATTACGATAAAACCAACAAAGTCGAGAAATCGGCTATTCAGTTCTTGAGTTCCGGAAAAGTAGAAGTAGCTGCCGGTGCTACTGAATCTGTCAATATCACCATCCCGACTAAGTATTTAGCTAGCTATGATTACACCACTGCCAAGACCTATATTCTTGATGGCGGTACCTATTACTTTGCTACTGGCAACGGTTCTCATGATGCCTTAAACAATGTTTTAACTGCTCAGGGACATCAAGGAGATGCATCCGGAGACACCAATTGTGTCAAATCCTGGAGCTACGGAAATGAAAATGATACGGATACTACGACATTTGCTGTTTCTGATTCCGGAGCCAAGATTACTAATGAAATGGCAGAAGCCGATTTAAATTATTACCTTCCTGATACTGTCACCTATCTTTCCAGAAACGATTGGAAGAACACTTATCCTATTAATTACAATACTGTCAACAGCGGTAAAGGTGTAACTATCTCTTCTTCAACCAAGAAGGATGAGTGGACTACTGAATTACGTAATCAGACTTACACGGTCAAGACTAATGATCCTGTCACCAACATGAATGGTGAAACTAACAATGTTACCTTCAGTGACATCACCTATGATGCTCAGACAAACATCAACGACGAATTCTGGGATAAATTAGTTGAAGAAATTCCTGCTGATGAATCCTTAGGAGCTATCGCCCACGGTGGATCTCAGTCTGATACTCTTTCTAACATCAATAATCCGATTGTCACCCAGTATGATGGTCCTAAGGGCTTCAACAGTAAGGCCTTGTCCACCAACAACGGTGAAAAGGGAACCGACCCATATTATGTCGATCCTGACACCACAGCCGGAAAGTTCATGACCAATGTCAACTCCGTCTCTTTGATGGGTTCCACCTTTGATCCCGAATTAGCTGAAAAATGGGGTGAACTGCTTGGCAATGATGGTCTCTGGTTAGGTGCTTATCAGATTTGGGCAGCTGCTTTAAATTCTCACCGTACTCCTTACAATGGAAGAAACACTGAATATCCATCTGAAGATGCTATGTTATCTAATATCTTAGGTAAAGCTATGATTGTGGGAAGTAAGAAGTTTGGTATCATTGTTGGTCCTAAGCATATTGGCTTCAACGATCAGGAACACAACCGTGCTGGAATCTCTGTCTATATGAATGAGCAGAAATTCCGTGAAACCGATTTAAGAGGATTCCAAGGTGCTGTTGAAGATGCTGGCGCTTTAGGTCTGATGGTTGCCTTCAACCGTTTAGGAGCTACTAATGCTTCCCACGATGTCAACTTCCTTAAGGGCATTGTCCGTACCGAATGGGGCTTCAACGGTCTTATCTCCACTGATATGATGGGCAACGCTTATTACTTCAATCCTGAATCCTGCACCATGGCTACTATTACTCAGATGGCTGATTTCGCCGGAGGTAACTCAACTTTAAGTGGAGGAACTAATGGTGTCGATGCTACTTGGTCTTATCTCTCTGATAAAGCTATCCAAAACGATAATGCCTTAGTCGAAGCTTCTAGACAAAATTTGAAGTATCAGCTTTATGCATTTGCTAACAGTGCTATCTTGAACATCTCTACTACTCGAGTCACACCTTCTTGGGAAATGGCTTTGAAGGTTGGTATTGGTTTCTCAATCGCCTTATCGGTTGTCTTCGTCGGCTTCTGGGTTACTACGGAAGTGATTGGTGATAAGAATAAGAAAGGAGCTAAGTAGTTATGAATAACCTTTTAAAGAAACAAAAGGTCGGTGCTTATCTATATGTTGCTGTCTTTGTCTTAACTTTGGTCTGCTTCATCATCTATCTCGCAAACGGTGCCAATAAAGGCTACTTCCAAGGAACAACGGAAAGTGTGGTTGTCCTGCTGTCAATTCTGGGATTGCTGTTCACTCTTGCCGTCATAATCATTCCTCAGTTCACCTTCAATGGTGTTGTAGCTAAGATCATGAATGTCTTAGTCGAAGCTATCAGAATCGTAATCCCCTTAGTCTTAATGTCAGCTTTCATCATCTTCACCGGTTCCAGACTAGAAGGATTAAGCTACATCTTCTTCTCTAACGCTAATACCTTAGCTGAAATTCAAACCTCTGTTAACTTAGCTTCCGCCTATACCGCAATTACTGGTATTGTTTTCTTCTTAATCACTCAGATTGTCTCCGTAGTTGCCACTTTCTTCCCCCTCACCAAATCACCTGAAGAATTAGAACCTATAGTCAGTAAGTAGTCAAAGAAAAAGCCTCTGCAGATGTTGCAGAGGCTTTTTAATTGCTTTGAAAGTTGGTTCTAACTTATTTGTTGAAGATTCTAATACCAGCCTGTTTATAAGGAAGAATAGTATTATCATCGGCATTGGTATAGATTTCATCATAGGAGGTCAGCTTCTCAGTTCGATAAGGAAAGCTATTGCTGAACTTATTTTTATCAACCAAAAGAATATGCTTATCACTTCTTTCAAACGCCTTCTTTTTGATTTCCATCGTTTCAATTGACGGTTCATAAGAGCCATCTAATCGAATACCGGCACAGGAAGAAAGCATCACATCAGCTTTGAAATAATCCAAAAGACTGCTAGTCAGTTCTCCGCTTGTGGAATAAGTACTGTATTGAACAGTTCCACCTAATAAGATAACTTTGACATCCTTCTTACTAGCTAACTTCATAGCTAACTGAAGACCATTAGTGATAACCGTCTTATAGGTAAAATCCATTCTTTCGGCATAGCCTAGACACGTTGAAGAATTATCAATAAAGATGGAGGAGAAAGAAGGCAGCTTATTTAAAGCCAGTGTAGCTGTCTTTTCCTTATCAGCCGAATTCTTTTCGATACGAACAAAAATAGATACCTCATCGGAAGCATCAAGCAAGACTGCCCCGCCATGAGTTCTCTGAATAAGTCCAAGCTTCTGCATTTCGGAAAGATCTCTTCGGACTGTTGCAGCCGACACATATAAAACATGAGCCAGTTCTTCAACCGTGGCTCGATTGTGTTCCTTCAAATACTGAGAAATAAGTTTGAATCTTTCCGAAGAAAACATTTCTTTCTTTTCATTATCCATAGTAAGTAAGCCCCTATCTAATTTATTATGAGCAAAAGAAAGCAATAGTGCAAACAAATAATCAAGAAAGAACTAATTATTAATGTGGGCTAATAAAACCACAAAAAAACATCAGTACTTTGAAAAACACAACACCGCTCTCTTATTTTCTTTTTTTGTTAATCATCAAAAATTCTTGATAGCTTTTTCGTTTTACTATTTAACAATAAAAAGGTCTTCCCATTATAGGAAGACCAGTTGTTTCATTAATGAGGCTGATAGCGGCACATACTTACGGCAGCTAATACTGCAACAAAAGTCGGACCAGAGCGAAGAGTTAATTACTACTACGTCAATGACTATCAGTGTCAAAAAGTATAGTCGGGTTGAAGCCTAATGTCAAGCAGTTTTACTTTTTCTTTACTATCGGAACCCAAACCTCACAAGGCCACTTGCCATCATCGTTAGCTCTAGGAGGATAGAATTCCAGTTCCGGTGAATCAGCGTGAACATAACCAGATTCAGGTAACCATTCAGCAAAGATCTTCTTAGTCGTATCCTGCAGGTCTTTCACCCCTAAGCAGGAAAACTTAGCATAAGTCTGAGGTTTAATCTTGATTTCTTCATAATCTTTGCTTTGGCCTTTAACGGCAATCATATATCTAAATGCAGTGCAATCATTAGAGAAGGCATAGCAGACTCCGAAAACACCAGTGTCTACAGCCGTCTTAGTTAGTTTCTCTAATTCACCGTCAGTACCTGCTCTTGCCCACATATTGGGAATCTGAACAAAGTTCTCACCATTCTTATTAGTAAAGTCCTTTCCTATTCCATGAAGAGTGAAAGCATCTTCTTTTTTAATTCTGAATTTCATATCATTTGATCCTTTCATTTGTATTTGAAAAGAAAGAGGAGAAAAGCTACTAAGTTCTTTGCCTTCCTTGATGGCATCATTAGGATTGATGCCTTCAATCTGTTTGAAGGCTCTAGCAAAAGAGGAAGAAGAATCATAACCGTATTTAAGGCTGACATCTAAGACACTCATATTCTTAATAAGTAAATCCTTGGTCGCCTCAGACATGATTCTTTTCCGAATGTAGTACGCTAAAGACAGACCAGTAATGAATGAAAACAGACGCTGAAAATTATATTCTGAGCAGCATGCTTGCTCAGCAATTTTCTTTGGTTCAAGATTAATCGAGAGATGTTCTTCAATGTAGTTGAGAGCATCATTCATCTGTTGTGGCCAATCCATGTCTTCTTTTCCTTTCGTTAATAGTCTAAAGGATTAATTAAATTATTTCCCCTCTTTGTTTGCACAATATTGTTGAAGAAACGGTTTTTCATAAAGACTAACCCATCGATGCTCAAGAGGCTATAAAAATCTCAAATTAAGTCAGTTTACTTTCTTACCCTTATAAACCTTATTGTAAACGATGATTGAGCCATCGTAAGTATTCTCAATCGTGTTTCTGGTAACTATTGATAAAGGATAGATCAATAGATAACAGAGGAAGATATTAAGAGGTAGTTCTATAGCACCTGATAAGAGCTGAGAAAGATAACTTAAGCCATAATCCAATCCATATAGACGATTAATCCATAGGGAGGCTAAAAAAGGAGTAATGATGAAATCCCGGATAGCATATACGACAAAAAGATCTAAGACCGTGAATTCCCTGGTCTCTTTCTTGCTAATCAAATAACAGATTGCTAAGACTACTAAAGCGCCGAAGACAAATAGAAGCGGAATCAGAACTCTCCACATTAAAGTCAACTCCATCTTGAAGCTACCGATTTTGATTTTATTCAGGAAAGGCAGTGTAATATATAGACCGGCAGCCGATATTGCTATAATTCCGATACCGGTTATTCCTTCCTTCGTTCTCTGGTTCTTCATGGCTTTCAAGACTAAAGCCGGTATTAATCCTAATAGAGCTGAATCAATAGTAAAGCCAGGATAATAAGCACCGCCTGTTGGAAAAGCCAGAGCTCCTATTAAATCAGCTCCGGCACTGCTTATCATGCCATAGAAGGGTCCGTTAATCAGTAAGCAGATGACAAGAGGCAATGATCCAATTCCGATCTTAACGGCATTGACGCCACCAATAGGAATATAAAAAGAAAGCCCCGCAATACGGGAGAGGATAATGGACAAAGCCATTAACACGGCAGACGATGACAGCTTAATTAAATCCTCATTCCTTCTTTTCATTTCTTTTTTTACAATTAACTAAGATTATAAGCTATGCCTCTTAAAAATAGTGTCTCTAAATGAATAATCTGAAGGATAACGCTTAAACGCAATAAAAAAGCTCTCTTAGCTGATAACATAAGAGAGCTAGTGTTTAATCAATTGTACTAGGATCGACTTCGTAGAAGATGTAGTTTTTCTTCAGTTTGAAAGCAGATTCCCATTTACCGTTGACACGGAAGATGACATCCGGATTGCTTTTCTTTATCAAGTTATGAGGATCAATCACCACATCCGAGCCTAACACGTGATCAATCAAGACCTTGCCTGCGGAAACCACTTCACTGAAAGAATAAGAGGCATTATGGTTGCCATAAGAATAGAAAGTGGAAGAAGAAGTCAAATCATTGTCATAGTAGTTATCAAGACGGTAATTGTAGGTGGCATGATCAACATATTTAGTGTTGCCGATATTGTCAGTCGGGTTATCCGTGAAGATCTCAGTAAAGACACCCCTGATATAAGCCGCTGATAATTTGATGCTTGAAGGCAGACCGTTTTCATAAGTGACCTTGATTCTAAAGCGGTAGACACCAGGATTGATGACCTCAAAGACATTAATGTTCTGCGGGTTAGAAAAGTCAGTAGGATGAATATTGCCTCGAAGGATTCCTTGATCATAAAAGACTTTCTGCTTGCTAGGGTTGACGTACTGAGTAGTAGAATCAGGCATATAGCAGATATCATCATTGCCACTGCCATCAGCACTGGAATCAATAGTGACCGTATTGTTGGTCTGAGAAGAACCGTAGTTGACACCAAACCTGACATAAGAGGAGCTAGGCAAGATGATTTCGTTGGAATAGAAGTTATTGATATTTGAATCGTTAGTCACATCATTAGTGAAAGGAAGAACGGTTCCGTTGCCATTTGAATAATCCAAGGAAATGGTGATATCACCGACAAACTTATAGTCATAGACTCGTTCAATATAGATCTTCATATAAGTGGTGCAATGGCTGGTGTTCTTATTTTGAAGTATCAGCTGATCACCGGTATTGTAAGTTGTTTTATCAGAAGTGTCTTTAGTGTAGGTCTTATTAGCATCAGAGGCATAAATGAGGTTCTTATCTTTTAGAAGTGAATCAACAGAGGTATTCAGCATCTCATCCGCTTCATAAGCATCTTCACCCCAAGAACCAATGCTTGTATCAACAATCTGGTCATAGTACACATAGAAATTATAGGTGCAGCCATTGTCCAGCTTTTCATTGATCAGATTAGAGATATTGATATTGAAGTCACCGGAATCATAGCCTGTCGAATTCCAGCCATCCCAGACGGAATCATAGGCTCCTGATATATTACTGGTATTATTAGCAACCAGTCTTGAAGTCTGTAGACGATAAGTTCGGTCAAGATAGTAGACATTAGTAAGAGGAACACTGTCAGTCGGCTTATTTTTGACAACCTGAATATTCTTTAAAGCATAGTAGAAAGGAATCTGAGTTCGGCTATTAGACAAAGACCATGAAGAGGATGTAGAAGGCAGCATTGTCCATTGGAAGCCGCCGGGTACGTTGACAAAGTCTTCGTTTACTAAATGAACAGCAGGTAATTTGTTGCTTCTAGCATAGTCCTTGCCGTTAGTATAGATAGCATATAGATAGATGTTTCTATCACCATCAGCATCATATTTAGAAAGGTTATCGGATAAATCAAAGAGATTAACCTGTGGAATATCACTCTTGTTCTTATCATTAGTGATGGCAATATCCGTATCACAGGTGAAACCTGCAAAGTAATTTTACCAATTACTGTTATCGGTCTTATCTGAGAAACAGTTGCCAAGACTGCTAAATTGGCTGGAGCTAAGACGCTTATAGACATTGGTGAATTTCTTATAACCAAACATCGTGCCATCGTTAGTATCTGAATCTTTCTGATCAGAGGGATAACGAGTACCGTTACGGTTAGAGCTGGAAGCATCAGTTCTTGTTCCCCAATATCCTAGATAAGCATTGTGATAGGAGAAGGATTTCTTTTCCGTCTCTTTATCATATTAATTTACCGGAGTATTCGAGGATGTCTCATACTGAGCTGCCCGGGGCTAAGAGAAGAAATAATCATTGTAGAAGTTGGATTCCTTAGTATCTGAAGCAAAATAATAGTTTTCAGCAATATCATCAATCTTGATATTGCTATCACCATCATTATCGAAACCAATTTCAGTAGAAGCGGTTTTATCAGTATTGAAAACCCATAACCCATAGCAGGTTCCGCCAATTAAGCAGGCGGCTACACCTCCGATTAACGCCGGCAAGATATATTTGAATTTCATAAAGTTTACCTATTGTTACAGTGATTTAGCATCTAAGACATTGGCCGTAATAACAATCTTCGAAGGATTCGTTTCATCTTTGATGTCGGTAATCATCTGAGTGAAAGTTTTCTGGTCAGTCGGGAAATGATTGTTGATCCACTTAAAATCAACTGAATATTTGATGGAATCATTCTTAGAGAACGAATCATTGCCGTCTTGGTCGCTGTTATCATAGTTTTTCGTATACACAAAAGTCTGCTTCTCAGCAGAAGTGTTCTCTTTCAGATACTGACTGTCAGAAACAGACTGAACATCCTTGACTTCAATATACTTACCAATGTTCCCCTCAAAAGAGAAGACCAATTGATAATCAACCGAAATTTTAATTAAATCCGTAACAGTAGAATACTGATAAGAGGAAATCTGATATTTACCAATCATTCCCCGATAAAAATCAATGTAAGCAGAAACAGAGACGCCTACATTCATATCAGTACTATTCTCATCCAGAATGATTTCTTTATTATTAGAATCTAGGACAGCCGTCAAAGAATTGACTGAAGCTGCCGAAGTAACAGTATAATTAGCATGGGTAGCAACACCGGAAGCATTGGTGGAGTTAAAAACCCAAACACCAAAGCCGGTTCCGGTGATCGCTAAGCAAGATAAGATAGGAAAAAAAAGATATAAGTTTGTTACCCATAAAGTGCCTGCCTTTTTAATGCGGAAGAATTATAGCCCTTGAAATAGAAAAATTAAAATATTGGAAGATATAACAAATTAAAATTGTTTTTTTATAGGTGAATTCAATCAATTAAAATAAACCCAAAAAATAATTTTTATCGAAATTTTCATCATAAATAACGAAATTGTAGTTACTATTTTCGTAAACTTTTGTAAAAAATGAAAAAAACCAATTTTACTTTTTGTTTACATTTTCTTATATATGTTTATCATGGTTTCACTTAACAATAAAGTTCGTTTGTTCATTCATGAATGAGCGTTCTATGTGCTCAATTTACGAGATATTATTTATAAATTAATTTACTAATGACTGTTTTGCGTGTTTGTTGTTTTTAAAGGAGTTTATTGAAAACCATAGTAAATTTAAATAGCCAATCCTATATCTTAGAAAAAATATATAAAAACTGCTAAGAAGCAAAGCTTCCTAGCAGTCCTTATAATCGGATTAAGATCAGAATTCCCACTTACCTTTCATGGCTTTAGCCACATTTCTCGTGTCATCACGTTCCTTAATGGTTTCACGCTTATCATAGTTCTTCTTACCTTTAGCTAAGGCAATCTGAACTTTGGCATAGCCATGTTTGATATACACACGAGTAGGA
>JBAXZY010000060.1:0-9380 GCA_041670045.1 Bacilli bacterium
AGCCTCCGAATAAGCTAAAGCCGGCGTTCTTTATTATATATAAATTATCTATTAAATTGTATGGTTATTTCATTTTTAGGGAATCCAGATGGAAGTTGTCCATAAGGATAAGTCCTTTAACCTTCAAAGGATGAAGCTTTTGAACTTCGGCTAAACTTTCTCTAAAGGTGCTGCCAGTTGTATAAACGTCATCGAATAGGATTATTTTCTTTCCGGAAAAATCAGTTTGCCGATTAATTAAAGCGATACCCTTTTTCTTGAATCTTTCAGGTCCGTTTAGATTTTTTTGCTCTTCATTGTCTTCTTTCAATAGAAGATTTGAAAAAGGCAAATGGGAAGCTTGAAGAATCAACGAGAGATGATCGAAGCCTCGCTTTTGAATCCTTTTTTCAGAAGAAGGCAAAGGCACAAAAACATAGCCTGGATATTTAAGTTTGATGATTGGCAAAAATAAATATAAGAAGCAAGGCGCTAATTCGACATCTCCTAATTCTTTGAAATTGATCAGCCACTGCTTCATTAATCCAGAATAGGATGAAATAAAAAGTATTTTAGTTCCATTAATATTTCTTTCTTCCAACTTAGTTGAAATATTAGAAATACAATCATCACAAAGTAAAGGTTTCTTTTCAATCAAATACCTTAATGGCTTTAAAGAAATTTCTTTAAAGCATGATTTACAGTAAATGACTTCTTTTGTTGTAACGATTGATTTCATCTATTGCTCCTTTAATTGCTTTGTTCTCCTCTTCTGCAAAAAAGATCACTTCTCCGCTGGTCGCCCCGATTTTTCTTCCGACTCTTCCAGCAATCTGGACTAAAGCCGCCTGATTATATAAAACATGGTCGGCTTGATAAACCAGAACCTGCAAGTCACGGACGGTGACACCTCTTTCTAAAATGGAAGTTGTGACTAAATAAGAAAGCTCTCCATTTTTGAATCTTTGAATGGCTATCTTCCTTTCTTCTTCCTTGGACGAAACAAAGAAACCGTTTGGTACAATTAAAGAAATGAGGCCATAGACTTTTTGGCCTAAGGCAATAGTCGGAACGAAAAGGAAAACCGGTTTCTTTAATTTCACTAGTCTCCTTAATTCTTTAACTAATACCAATATTCCAGTTAACGGATTGATTTTCTTGTAGACCGGAAGAGGCAACAAACCATGATGGTATCTTTCAAAGAGAGTTACTACCTGTCCATGATCTTTTTTGATTTCTTTGATGTCTTCTTCACTAGGCGTAGCTGAAAGCAGGACATAGTTTCCTCTTACGCTTCGGCGGAAAAAGGATTTTAAAAGGTAATCCCCTTTATATGGGAAGGCATCTATTTCATCCACAATCAGAAGATCAAAGAAAGACGGATAGCGATAAAGCTGATGAGTGGTTAAAACAATGATGTCACCATTGATGAGACTGCTATGTCCGCCATAGACCGCTATGGTTCTAGCTGAGGGAAAAGCTTCTTTGATTCTAGGAACTAGGTCTATGACTACGTCTTTTCTAGGAGTTGCAAACCCCACATGCTTTTTGGATGCTAAAAACATAGCCATTGAATAGTAAACTAATTCCGTTTTACCAGCTCCGGTAACAGCGTGAATCAAGACGTTCTGCTTAGAAATCAGCAGTTGTTTAACTTTTTGGGCCACTTCCTCCTGCTTCGGACTTAAAGGGTATTCTAATTCTAAAGAAATTGAATTTCGGACTTTAAAATCCTGGTCGACTTCCTTTCCATTGTAAGGAAGGCAAAGCCGACAGTAGGGTATTCCTTTCCGATAGCCGATGTAACGTGGGTCTTTATTGCCACATCTAGGACAGCAAAATGATTCCATCAACGTATATCTAAACGGAAAGGTGTTTTTTTCTAATATTTTAAGGAAACAAAGAAAGCTTTATCCTGGTTTGATTTGCTCCCGATGATATCAAGTCCGGTAGGCTTAGAAAAAGAAAAGACATCTATTTTTTCATTGAGAAGGCACTCCTTCTCATAATTGATTTCAATACCTGTGATTTTCTTGAGGGCCAATTCTTGAGCTAGGCTTACGTAATAAGTGTTGTTCATATGGTTGTTGAAGTCAATTTCTTCTTGGCTGACTGTATGAGTGAAGTCGAAATCAAAAACCTCATTTTTGAAATTGAGCTCAAACAGACGTTCGGGGAATAATAGTTCTAAACTATCTAAAGAAGCCATGTCCTGTTTATTGACGGCATTACTGAAATAATCAGTAAAGGTAAGTCTCCTGGTCTTGACGTTTATGAACACCCATAGCGAATCAATAAGGATCACTGGCTTTGACTGACTATCCAAGAAGTAGGTTTCCCTTCTCATCTCAACTTTGTCAGGACGCATCGGGTAAGTGACTAACGTCAGTTCCTCATTTTCGGCCAGTGGTCTCAATATTGTCATTTTCATCCGACAAAGAATATAAAGGAAGCCATTGGCGGCTAAAGTCTTAGTTCCAACGCCTAAAGAATCAAGCTGATCGGAGATGGCATTTTGAACGCCCATCAAAAGCTTCTGAAAATTAGGGTTTCCTTTATCATCAAGTTTGCCAACAGAATATGGAACACACCAAAAGCGACGATCGCTTTTAGCTGGTAATATTAGGTTCATAATTTTTGATCCTTAAAAGCTTGGATGACTTCCTGATAGCTATGGCAATTGATATATTCAAGCTTGTCTTTTTCCGGAACATGTTCAAAATTATCGGGATTCTGATTTTTGAGATTCAGCCAGATTGATTTTTTGAATCCAGCTTTGTTGGAACCATAGACATCAGCAAAAAGAGAGTCACCGACATAAACGGCTTCTTCAGGTTTGAAGCCTGCCATCTTCAATCCCGTCAAAAAGAAATCAGGATTAGGCTTCTTGACACCAATATCGGCCGAACCTAAAAAGAAACGGAATCTGTTAGGACTTACCAGTTTATTGATAATATCCAAGGTATCCTTCTCATCATAGATAGTGTTGGAAAGAATAGCATAATATAAGCCATTGCTTTCTAAGTATCTTAGGAAAGAATCTAATCCAGGAATCATCTGAGGATCAAGATTGGTTAGGATTTCATGAGTGCACTGGCTGATAGGACAATCGAGTTTGAGATCAAAATTCCGGCATAAAAGAGTAAGGAACTGCTTAGCAGTGATTTCATAATTGGAGAAAGACATGTAGTAACCTTTTAGAAATTTTTGAGCATAAGCTTCGACTTCCTCAAAAGAAACATCCGAGAGGTTAAGACAATGGTGTTTAAGTGCTTGAGTATTCCAATGTTTATTTTTTTCCTTAAAGCTGATGACCGTATCCCAACAGTCAAAGAAAACCGCTTTTATTTTATTAGACATGTTAATGGCCTTTCCTTGATTTAATTTTAACATTTGCCCATGTATATTCAAATAATTCCTATAAATGTGGACAATAATTCCTCGTTTTTTCATTATGTGTTCATTTTTTGTCCTAAAAACTCGTTGAAAACCAACGTTAGATATTGCTTTTAAGTCAGTTAAGGTTTACATTATTTGTAGTGGGAATTGATAATTTAATACCATTGAATAGCACACAGGAAAACCCGTCTGATTAATAAATAACAGACGGGTTTTTCTTATGCCATTTTTAAAAATAAACTGCTCTTGTCTCTTCTAGTAAAGTTGTTTCTTGCTTTTTATTCTAATTTTTTAATAGTTTTTCTTGTAAGATAGAAAATATTAGTGATATATTATCAATATATGTAAGTGACTTTCATAAAGTCACAGCTGGACAGGAGGATGGCCCATATGGGTGAAAACGTTAAATATGTCAAGCTTGGTACGAAAAAAGAGAAGCATATTGGAGCCTTAGTCTTCAATATCATTTTCTCAGTTCTTTTTGTTTTGATTCTCGTTGCTGCCTTATTTATTTTCACTCCTTTACGCAAAACTTTGGCTTCTGCTTTCGATACCAACAGCATCCCCTTTTTAGTATTCTTCCTGGATCGTGTACCAACTCACATTTTCCAGATTTTCCACGCTAATACCCGTGGAATCTTGGGACTTTCAGTTCATTTCACTGAGCTGCTTGCCTTATGGATTGTTTTCACTGGTTTGATTGGTCTTGCTTTCTTAACCTATCTTCCTTTCTTAGTCATGGGACACAATAAGATGGTCCATAAGAAGCATCAAGCTTACCGTATTGTCTTAGAAGTCATTCTTGTCTTACTTAATCTCTTCGTTATCTTCGGTGTCTTCTGCCTTTGCTTACCTTATACTTTAGGAAAAACCATTCCCCTCTATCAGAACCTTATCGATCAGGTTTCCACTTTCTTTACAAAGAACGGTGTCTTGGCTGTACTCAACCCCGGAAATAGAAACGCCTATATCATCGGTGCCGCCTACACACTATTAGCCTTAATCTTGGTCAACGTCATATTCCATGTAATTAGCTTAGTTGGAAAGACTAATAAGGTTGCCGCTACAGAAACTAATAAGGCTGTTGCAGCTGAAGAGAAGACCGAAGAAGCTGCTACAAATGAAGCTGTGCCGGTTGCTGCCGCTGCTGTCAGTGCTCCTGTCACTGAAGCTAATAAGATCGAGCCTACCCTTAATGAAATCCTTGTCCTCAATGCTTTAGAGCCTATTGAAGCTAAGCCGGTAAACGATATGCCTGGTGTCTATCCAGTCGATACCGATAAAATCATTGATGAATTAGAACCTAAGGAAGCTAAACCTGTCGAAGAGGCTAAGCCGGTTGAAGAAGAAAAACCTGTAGTTGAAGAGAAGCCGGTCGAAGAAGAAAAGCCGGTCGTTGAAGAAACTAAGCCGGTTGAAGAAGTCAAACCGGTTGTTGAAGAAACTAAGCCGATTGAAGAGAAGCCGGTTGAAGAAACTAAGACTGTTGCCGAAACTAAACCTGAAGGACCTGTTACTATCGCCGTCAATAACTTAGCAGATGATGGCAAGAAGCCTCAGGAGAATGATCAGGCAACTGAGGATGAGAAGGAAGCTACCATTGTTGAGCCTTCTACTATTGCCAACAACGAACACGAAGAGCAAATAACTAAGCCTTCTAAGATCAAAGATGACTGGGTCTTACCTACTTACGTTGAAGAAACTAAACCGGTTGAAGAAGAGAAGCCGGTAGTTGAAACTAAACCTGTCGTTGAAGAAAAGCCGGTTGAAGAAGAAAAGAAAGCTGATGTCACTCCTGTTGCCGCTCCTGAAAAAGATAATGCTCAGATCTTCGAAGAGAAGAAACCGGTCGTTGAAGAAACTAAGCCGGTTGAAGAAGAGAAGCCGGTTGCTGAAGAAACTAAGCCTGTTGAAGAAGAGAAGCCGGTTGTTGAAGAAACTAAGACAGTTGAAGAAGAGAAGCCGGTTGCTGAAGAAACGCCTGTTGAGCCGGAAGCTCCTAAGGTCATCGTTCCTGTCAATCCGATGGTTCATGAAGCCGCTCCTGTCAAGGAAGAAGAAAAGAAGACTTTGGCACCTGTCGCTGGACCTTTACATGCTATCAATAAGAAGAATAAGGCTGACATTAAGCCGGTTGCCCCGACTCATGTCAAGTTCGATCTTAAGGCCTATCAAATCAAGACTTATAGTGGTGACTTAACTCCTGAAGAAGCTTTCAAGAAGGGCGTCACTAAGGTCAATCCGATTGTCAATCCTGTCTTCCTCAACCAGAAGGATCAACCTGATTGGAAGGCCAAGAAACAGCAAGAAGATGCTAAGACTAACGGTTATCAGGATGTTAAGACTGTTAAGCTCAGCAAGCCTACTGCTCCTCTTGGCGGAGCTAGGAATTCCAACAATTCCAAAGCCACTTCAATCCGTGATATGGTTAAGGAACAGAAGGAAGAGAAGAAGTAGTTAATCAGTCACTAAAGCGGAGTCTGAATCAGGCTCCGCTTTTTCTACTTCTTTTTCTTGAATCTCGAAACATTCAATGCTAGAATAGCAAAGCTTATAAATTGAGGCGTGGTGCAGCTTGGTAGCACGCTTGGTTCGGGACCAAGAGGTCATGGGTTCAAATCCCATCGCTTCAACCATTAGCGAAAAATGCCCTAGGAATAGGGCTTTTTTTATTTTATGATACATTTTTGATACAATTTTAAGGTAAATGTATAAATTTTGTTTTCTTAATCCGTTGACCTTTTTTCTTTCATTGATTTTTTTGCGCTTCTGCTGAATCTTTCCATTCATAATGCTAGAATAATTTCAGAGGAAAAAAGACATGGTTAAAATTAATGTCTATCCGATTCGATCCGAACTTCACAATAAGACTAGTATTTCCGCTTCTTCTCAGCAGTTACTGGATGATTTAACAAAGCTGACTGGTTACACTTTCAATATCGTTGATTTAGAGGATCTTTATAAAGCTGACTTAGGTCTCATCTTAGTACAATCCGGTGGATCCGAAGGCAAATTCAAAGCCATCTCCGGTTCTTTAAAGGCTCCTTACTTGCTTTTAACCTATGGCACCAATAATTCCTTGGCTTCCTCATTAGAAATACTCACTTATATCCGTAAATCAGGTCAGGAAGGTGAAATCCTTCATGGTGACCCCAAATACATTGCTGCTCGTTTAAAAGCTTTGGTGAAAGACGATGGATCCGAAAAAGAAGAGGACTGCCCTCGTTTAGGTGTCATTGGAAAACCTTCTGATTGGCTGATTGCTTCTGATGTCGATTATGGTCAGGTCAGAAAGATCTTCCATATTCAGTTAGTGGACTTAACTACTGATGAACTAAAGGAAAAGTATCTGAAGCTTACAGATACCATTGATGAAAGCAAATTAGGAGCTAAATACAACCAGGAAGAGCTTAACAAAGCATACCGTGTCTATTTAGCCTTGAAGGAAATGGTCAATGAATATCATTTGGCCGGATTGACCATCCGCTGCTTTGATCTGCTTACATCCTTAAAGACCACTTCCTGCTTAGCTCTAAGCTTGCTGAATAAGGATGGCATTATCGCCTCCTGTGAAGGCGACATTCCTTCCATGCTTTCCTGCTATACCATCCGCAAGATTGTCAAGGAATCAGCCTTCCAGGCTAATCCTAGCAGCATCAATACCGCCGATAACTCCATTTGCTTAGCTCATTGCACTCTGCCTCTGGATATGGCTTCCTCCTATGTCTTTGACACTCACTTCGAGTCGGGAATCGGAGTTGGCATCCATGCCGAAATGAAGAAAGGACCGGTCACGGTCCTGAAGATCGGTTCGACCTTGGATTCCTTCTTCTGCTCCGAAGGTGAACTGACTGACAACTACTATAAGCCTAACCTTTGCCGTACTCAGATCAGAATTGCCTTGAAGGATGATGTCTCCTATTTCTTAAAGAAACCGTTAGGCAACCATCATCTCATCTGCTATGGATCCCATAAGGCTGAATTAGTCAAATATCTTACCTCTTTGGGACTTAAGGAAATCAAGTAATAAAATAGCCACCGGGAAACCGGTGGCTATCTTTTTTAAACCGGATTCTTAACTTTCTCAATCGTCCTAATGCCCGAATTGCCAAGATAAACAATTGAATTAGGCGGGACCGAATGAGTAAGATAGACAACGGCCCCGATGGTGGAACCTTTACCGATGATCGTATCACCGCCAAAGATGGCGGCATTGGAGTAAATCGTGACATTGTCTTCGACAGTCGGATGGCGCTTAAGACCTTTTAAGAGTCGTCCCCGGCTTAGTGATAAGGCTCCTAAAGTGACACCTTGGTATAGTTTTACATTGTCGCCGATGATGGCGGTTTCGCCAACTACTATTCCTGTACCATGGTCGATGAAGAAGTTCTTACCGATTTGGGCTCCGGGATTAATGTCAATGCCGGTCGAACGGTGCACGTTTTCGCTGACAGTCCTAGCCAATAGCTTCAGGTTCATCTCATAAAGCAGGTGAGCTATCCGATAGCTTAGAATAGCCCGAAAACCCGGATAGCAAAGGACAATTTCTCTTTTTGAATCACTGGCCGGGTCCCCGTTAAGAATGGCCTCTATGGACCCGTTTAGCAGTTCTCGCTGCTTAGGAAGCGAATCAAGAAAGAAATCATGGAGTTTAGTAGGCTCAGGAGCCTGATAAAGATCCAAGACCATGCTAAGCTTCTTCGATATTTTATCTAACAATTCCGTGACATCGTCTTTAGTGTAATCAGGATTCTCATAATCCAGCGTCAGAACTTTTTTAGTGTCATCAATCAGGGAATAGAAAAGCGGAAAGTCAATCTTCTTGGCTTGGTCTTCTTCGCTGACATAAAGAGATGTCAGCTCATTAGTCAGTTTGTTGATTTCATTCATATAGTCCCTCCACTGATAGATACCTTTCTCCGTTGTCTGGAAGGACGGTTACAATGTTTTTACCGTAGTTTTCTTTCTTCATGGCAAGTGTCAAAGCTCCAAAAAGGTTGCATCCCGACGAGATTCCACAAAGCATTCCTTCGCTCCGTGCCAATTCCTTGGTATAGAAATAGGCCTCTTCATCACTCACATCAATGATGCCGTCAACATACTTGAGGTTCAGAACTTTGGGCTGGAAGTTAGCTCCAATGCCTTGAATCTTATGAGGACCGGTGATTCCTTTAGTAAGCAAGGGAGAGCTTTTAGGTTCCAAGCCATAGGTTTTGATATTAGGATTCTTTTCCTTAAGATACTGACTGATGCCAGTCAATGTTCCGCCAGTGCCAAAGGAAGCCGTAAAGACATCAATCTTTCCATCTAACTGGGCATATATCTCAGGACCAGTGGTCTTATAGTGTGCTAAAGAATTGTTAGGATTATCAAACTGAGAAGGAATGAAGGAATTAGGATTCTTCTTAGCTAGTTCCTCACTGGCTTTGACAGATCCGGCCATTCCTAAAGCTGCTGGTGTCAAAGTGACTTCCGCTCCCATTCCTTTCATCATCTTGACTCGTTCAATAGAGCAGTTGGATGGCATAAAGATATACAGTTTCAAGCCTAAAGAAGCACAGACGCAGGCTAAACCGATTCCGGTATTGCCGCTAGTCGGTTCAATGATTAAAGTATCTGAGTTTATTTTCTTCTCTTTAAACCCATCTAAGATCATTTCCTTAGCGATTCTATCCTTGATGGAACCGGTAGGATTGGTTCTTTCCATCTTAGCAAAGATATTGGCTTTCAGATTATGTTTAGTCATAATCCGATTCAGCTTAATCATCGGTGTAGAGCCAATAGCATCAATAACACTATTTTTATAATCCATATTCATTGCCTTTCATATGTCTTCAATTATAGAAAGAAAAGCACTTTAGGACAAGGAAGATGATAAATACTGTTTCTAATTCCTATTTTGTAATTGAAAATAGGATGAATTAATGGTATATTCAAAAAGCTGCCCGGATGGCGGAACCGGTAGACGCGTTGGATTCAAAATCCAATGGTCGTGAGATCAT
>JBAXZY010000061.1:0-9263 GCA_041670045.1 Bacilli bacterium
AAGGATGCTAAGATTGAATTCTACAAGGCTGTAGCTCCTCTTCTCCCCGAAAAGACCATCATGGTTACTAATTCCTCCACTATGCTTCCTTCTCAGTTTGCTAAATACACTGGACGTCCTAACAAGTATCTGGCTTTGCATTTTGCCAATGAAATCTGGAAGAATAACACTGCCGAAATCATGAGTCAGGCTAAGACCGATAAGGCTAGCTATGATGCTGTTGTCGCTTTCGCTAGCGAGATCAGAATGGTTCCGCTTCAGCTTCATAAGGAAAAGTCCGGATATATCCTCAATTCCATGCTAGTTCCTTTCTTATTCTCAGCCATGGATTTATGGGTAGAAGGTGTCTCTGATCCTGAGACGATTGATAAGACTTGGGTCTTAGGTACCGGTGCTCCTAAGGGTCCTTTCCAGATTCTGGATGTCGTCGGCTTAAAGACCGCTTATGAGATTGTCTCCATGTATACGAAGATTCCGTCTTTCTTAGCTCCTTATCACTTCAAGGCTATTGCTAAGGCCTTGGATGAATATATCAAGGCTGGAAAGCTTGGTATCTCTGCCGGCGTTGGTTTCTACAACTATAAGAAGTAGAATTTCTTGAATAAAAAGACCGTTTGAAATCTTCTTTTCTATAAAGAAGACGCGGTCTTCAAATTAAAAGCCCCTGCTAGGTCAATGGGTAGTATATGAATAATACTACTGACATTGATTGACTCAGGGGCTTTTTCGTTTCGCTTTGTTTGCTAGAAAGCAAACATTTTATAGTTAAAACGGCAGGCTTTAATGAGAAAAGGTTTACTTAACAGTATCAGTAAGAATATCCTTGTAATCAGCTAGATTATCAGGATAGGTGATCGTGATATTATCATAGGTCATAGTAGCCGAAACATCTAAACTGCAGGTAAGAGTCGGGCAATAGAATGAGTCGCTCCAATTCTTTGTGACATTACCATCAGAATCGGTGATCTGACCAGAACAGGTTTTAGATCCAGCGGTGGAATTGAAAGTAAGCTGAATAGCGACATCATTGATTCTCTTGTTGGTATCAGTGGAGATGGCACCGACTAAGGAGAAATCGGTGATGTTAGTGTTATAGAAGCTTACTACTTCAGCAACCTTGGAAACCAGTTCATCATCGGCGTAATGATTTGAAAGTTCAGAAGTAATTTTTGTAGAGGCAAAAGCTAAGAGCTTAGTCTTATCAATTTTGGCTCCAATAGCTACTCTTCCATCATCATAGGAATAGAAATTGATTCCATAGGCAGATAAGTCATAGGAAGTCAGAAGCTGATTAGTGGCAGCTTCGACTTCATCAGCGGTAGGAAGAGAGAAATCAGAACTGACCATGCCACCTTTATTAGCTTGCTTTGGTCCATAAGCGCTATAAAGTTTAGCAATATCGCCTTTGAAATAATTAGGAATATTATCAATAGTTTCATCTGATCCGACTGCTGAAAGAATACCAGAGACAAAGGTTCTTAAAGCCGTATTAGAGAAGTCAACATAGCCAATTCCTTCTTTAAGGTAAGCGGCACCGGTTCCCTTCTCTAAGCTGACATCGGTATTGTTAGTGCCTAAGCCAACCACGGTAGCCTTAACATCAGTTAAGGAAGCACTGGCAGCATATTTGGTGTAATCAGTTGAATTGAGATTAGTAGCCTTAACAGTTAACTTACCAGAAGCATCCTTGACACCCTGAGTAACAGTAGTGCTAGTGGTAGAAGAAGCATCATCGGATGATTCTACTTCTACATTTTCATCAACTAATACTGTGGACTTATTAAGAGTAAGTTCCGCAGAGATGCCATCAGCTCCTAAAGTGCTGGAATACACATTCTTGACGGAAGCGGCAATCTTATCATTGGAGATGGCGGTTCCACCAGTAGGAACTGATAAAGAGGCATTGGCGCCAGGTAAATCACAGCCAGTCAAAGTCATCATCGACAAAGCGGCAACAGATAATAACAATTTAGTTTTTTTCATTTTCAAGTCCTTCTTTTCTATTATTATACTCATTTAGCCTCAACTATAGCAAATCCACTGCTTTTTTTAGATTTTTGTTTAAGAAATCAAAAAAAGTATCAAATAACCGACTTTTTATAGATAGTTGGATGCTTAATTCCAATCTTTCTAGCCATTTTTCTCAGCATTCTTCTTTCATGAAGAGAGGTATGGAACACTTCCTGCTGAGCCTTCAGTTTCTGATCATCGGCAATAGCATCTTTGAACATCTGCTCCAATTTAGAGACACAGCCATTGATTTCAAAATTCTTCGAATACTCCACATACTTAGGGGCAAGCATTTCTTTATAGGCAGGGTTTTCAATGAAGAATTCCATTCTATGCTGCAAGGACTGATAGTCTCCGGCTTTGAACAAGCATTTGTCATCTAAAGCAAAGTGATTAGTGGCACTCACTGGTGAATCGGAGATGATCGGAACTTTTCCACAGGAAAAAGATTCAATGCAGGCAATAGCTTCACTTTCAGCATCGGAAGCATGAATGTATAAATCCGTATAGTTAATGATCTTTAGAAGCTCGTCCTGAGGTACGAATTCAAAACGGCAGGGATTCTTCAGATATTTTTTGGAAAGCTTGTGGTATTTCTTATTCATCGGCCCCTGTCCGCAAAGGATCAACTGAATCTGACTGTTGTATTTAGAATTTCCGATAGCCTTGAAGATGAGATCCTGACGCTTTTCTCTTGAGAAACGTCCAATCATTAGGATGACATACTTGTCTTTCAAATCAGCGGGCTTATCTTCTTTCATCGGCTTGAACTTACTGGAGACACCATTGGAAATCGGATGAATAATGTTCTGATAATGGTGAATCTCCATTTGCTCCTTCATCATCACACTGGGAGTATGAACATGCTGAGTGTATTTATACATCATCGAATTGAACAAACGGAAAACAAAGGAATTAACCCACTTAACCTTGCCCATATTCAGATTGTAGGAAACATTTTCGGGTTGCACATGGAAGGCACTGGTGACCGGAATTCCTAATAAATTGGCTATTCTTCTGACTTTGATTTCAAGAACAAAAGGAGTAAAGATATGAACAACGTCGCTGCCTTTAATGAATTCAGCAACAGCTTGACAATCCGCGGTTGCAAAAGTCATGCCATTCTTTTCAATCAGAGGCTGAAAGATTGGAAAGCGGAACATTTTGCAATTCAAAACTTTAAACATGGAAATATCATCATGCTGGGAAGGAATATGAGCAATAATCCTAACTTCGTTTCCATGTTCCTGTAAAATGCGTGCCGTTCTCATACAGGTTACTGTGGTTCCGTTATTGGTGGAGCCAAACATATCAACTACTAAAGTGATAACCATTTGTATACCCTATCTGCTTTTATAAGCATATTTATAGCTACTTCTTTGGATTATAGGAGCTTGAGAAGCTATAAAGCAATTGTTATCATTTAAAACTATTTTTCTTCGTCAGCAGCTAACCATAAAGGCTTCATTCCAAAATGCTTTTCCCGGACATCCAAATAGTCAGGGAGATCAATTTCGTACTCATTCAGGAACATTCTCCGGTTCTTGTCATCACTGTATTTCTTATCACCAATCAGAGTCAGATTAAGACTATGCAAAGCTAAACGGATTTGGTTTCTTCTTCCAGTTAGGATTTTAATATTAAGAACTGTTCCTAACTTGTTTTTCTGATGGGCTTTAATAAAAGTAACGGCTTCTTTGCCCATGCTGGGATCATGAGTAGCATAGACTTTTCCGCTTTCCTCATCGAAAGCCAGAGACTGAACTACTTTAAAGGTAGTTCCTTCCTTTAAATCCTCTTTGACAATGGCTTCATAATACCTGTCAACATCCTGAGAAGCAAAAGCATCCTGAAGGCTTTCTTTAATGAAAGGCTTCTTGGCAAATAAAACAATACCGGAAGTATCACGGTCAAGACGATGAACGACAAATACCATCTGTTTCTTCCGATTAAGATAATCACGGACGTAATGATAAAGGGTATGACGATCGTCTTTATCAGTAGCGATAGTCAAAAGACCGCTTTTCTTAGTAACGGCAAGAAGATCGTGATCTTCATACAAGACTTCAAAAGATCTTTTATTAGAATGCTTTTTATTCATGGCTAGTATTTTAAGCTATCTAACTAAGAGAAGCAATTAAGGAACTGATATTGGTTTTACTGATAATGAACTAAGAACAAGAAACAACTAACATCCCCTGTTCCTACTCTCTACCAATTATTAGTATCCTAAAGAGAATATCCATCATTGAAATAAGAGCATTTTGAGCAAGAATACTAGAAGTAATCCTTGAGGAGTCAAAAATAGCTTAATTTTTGTTTTCTTTTCTGAGATAAAAAGACTCTGCATCGCACATCATGCAGAGTCTTTTACTTAACTAAATAATCAAATCAAGCATCCCAAATAACATTAGTATTGCCACCACTAAGAGCCCAGGTAGCTGTCTTAGTAGCTTCAGAAATCGGTCCTGTAGCACCAATATGGAAAGTCATGGTGTTGTCAGACTTGAATTCCATGGTGGATTCAATGACAAACGGCGCTCCCGTATCAGTAGTGTTTAAAGTATAGGAGTACAAAGAACCGTCAGTTGGTGTTTCTGCCTTAGTAGCTAACATCGTTAGGAGAGCATGGCTTCCTAAGACAACCGTGAAGGTATCAGCCCATTCAGTAAAGGAGAAGTCAGTATAGACAAAAGTAAAATCTCCACCTCCGCCGCCACCGCCTTCTTGGCCGCCACTGGTTTTCTTGCAAGTGACGCTAACAGCTTCAGGTATAGTGTAACCAGTGACTGAATTGTTTACGACGGAAAGAGTATAAGTTGAAGAAGTATCAATCTTCTCAATTCCTAAATCAGTGGCCGTAATATTCAAAGTTCCGGCACTGATTGAAGCATTGGAATAGCTTGTATCGGCAACTGTAACCGTATAGGATTCCGTGATGGCATCATTAGCGGTGATTGTTAAGGCAATCGTGGCATTTTGATCATCACCGGCAAATTCAGCTGAAACAGTCGGTGCTGCTAAGTTAATAGACTTGCCTTCAAGCTCAGCAAAATTAGATTTGTATTTAGGAGCCAAGGCTTTGATGATGGCACGATAATTGCAGGCCGTGAAGGAATAATCCATGGTTCCAGTATAGGTGGAATTGTCCTCAGTGGCTTTGATCATACCAGAGGAAGCCACAGCCTGGCTCTCCAAGGTATCACCGGTATACTTATAGACCTTCAAGGAATAGAAGGAAGCATTCTTGCTTCCAGCAAAGGAATAAGATCCTTTATTGAAGTCAAAGGTGAACTGATCAGGTGCATCTAAAGTCTTTGTGGTTGTAGTCGTACTTCCGCAAGATGCTAAAGCAACTAAGGAAAAGAGAGCAGTGAGTATTCGTTTTTTGATTTGAAATTTCATTTTCTTTCTCCTAGATTAAAGCAAAGACCAAGTAGACTAAGCTTAAGGAAGATAAGACAATCTTTTCAGTCTTGATATCAGAATATTTCTTCATAGCCAAAGTGGTGAATAAGTCAGCAATGACACCTAAAGTGACACCAAAGGCGATATCACTGGTGAAGAGAGTTCCACAGACAGTGGCAATGAAAGGAATGATTTCCATGGCATTAGTGAAATTGATTTTCTTAACACCTTTTAGCATTGTGGCACCAACTAAGGCCATGATAATTCCATTGAAGCCAAAGCCATCCTGGACATAGGCGGCTAACTTAACTTCACTCTGCTCAATCCACATACCGACACCATTGGTGGTAGTAGCCGTGAAAGCAAAGGCCGCCCAAGTGAAGAGACAGACAAAGAATCCTAAGGAAGTAACAATAGAGCTTAAACCGGTCTTCCCTTCATTTTCAGTAGCAACAGCAGAACGAGAAGAGACAGTGACTATCGGTGCTCCCACAATCGGAGCCAACATATTGACAGCACTGGCAATGATGAAGGTGCGTCTTGCTCCTTCAACGTTGTAATCGTCAGTGATGAAGTTTCCGCTAGTGGCAGTAGCTTCTAAATTACCGACATTGGTGTAAGTCGTCATAGCCGTAAAAACGATAAGCCCCTTGATGAAGACTAAAGCCGGATTCCCGCCATTAGCCATCATGGCACTGAAGTCAAAACCAGAAGTGAATAACTGACCCCATTTAATGCTTTGAAATCCTAATCCGATATTGTAAGGAGAGGCACCATCGGTAGCAACAATCAGATTCAGTCTTTCATAGACTAAAGTCGTAGCTGTTGATCCACCGACAAAGTCAGAAAGATAGAAGACAATTCCACCTACCCACAAGAATGCCACTAACAAGCCATAGAGACGGAAAGTGGACTTTCTAACTTTAAAGCTCTTCATAGCAATGAAGCCTAAGACCGAAATAGCCATTAAAACTAAATAGAATCCCTGAAGCCCTTTCCCGGAGACATTAGTTAAGACATTGCTGGAAACTAATCCAGAATCTTTGAGACCTTCAAAAATTGTGAATAATCCAACAGCGACAGGAAGGGCTTTTCTAACCGAAAGCGGCAAGAAAGTGATCAGCTTGTGGCCAAGAGGAGAGACAGATAAGGTTAAGACGATGAGACTTGAGAAAAAGGTAACAACCATTAAATTAGCGTAAGTCAATCCGCTATTGGCACCAATCATACTGACTAAGGCCGTCGATAAAGCTAAATTAGAGCAGACGACTAATGGTTTATTTGCTAAAAGACCAATAAGAAAGGTCCCAACAAAAGCAATCAAAGTAATAGCTAAGTAACTACCAGCATAATTGCCATAATAAGATCCAACAATCTTAGCATTCATAATGAAGGTTACACAGGCAATCAGGAAGGTGGAAATACCAGCGCCAACTTCAGATTTAATCGTTCCTCCCCTTTCCCTAATATGGAAAAAATTGTTGAGGGCTTCAGCAACCGGATTAGTTTTCTTTTCACTAACGGTAATTGTTTCAGTCATATGCTTTTCACCTCTTGTAGGTTACTTAACCTCCTTTTTGGAATCATCTTCATCTTTTTTCAGGCAAGGAATCAAAATCAGGAAGATGGCAATAGCCCCAATGCCTAAACCACAGACGACATTCAAAGCAATCTGATAACCACGCCAGGAGGTATCTGATGTGGCACTGACTTGTGCGGCATGGCAGTTCTGATAAAGCATATGTTTCATGCACTGTCTTAGAAGATATTTGCCATAGTTAGTCGTAGAAGCATTGCCTTCCGAAGAATAATAAGTAGTGATTTCACTGCCACCTAACTGACCTTCTACTCCACCAAAGAGACCAGCACCTGGAGTCATAATCCAAGGGTATGGGCCAACACCATCAGTGATGATTAAACCGTTAAAACCCCATTCGTTCCTTAAGATATTCTTGTAGAGGCCTTGATGTGACCAAGAGATGCCATCTCGATTCAAAGAAGCCATAATTCCTAAAGCACCTTCGCCCTTCTTAAATTCACCATCACTGCCGTCTTCATTAGGAACAAATACTTCCTGAGTTGCAATTTCATAGTTCTTAAGATAGATTTCTCGACCCGCCTGCTCTGAGAACCAAGTAATGTTTCCATCACGGTTAGTATCGTTATCGTTAAAGGCCATATGTTTGATGAAAACAATAATGCCTTCACCCTGAATTCCAGATACTTCAGCAGCTCCTATTTTTCCTCCAATAAAGCCATCTTCGGAATAATACTCAAAGTTTCTTCCTCCATATGGGCTTCGATGTGTATTCATAGCCGGACAATAAGCGCCACCTAATCCATTCTTCTTCGATTGATGGGCATATGCTTCACCCATTTTCTCAATCAAGGCCGGATTCCAAGTGGACGCATTAACAACAGCACTCGTAAACCAAGTAGAGGCAGAATATGAATTGTTGCCGTTTCCTGCTTCACCAGGTCCATCGACAACACTCATTTTTTCTTTTCCGACTGAAGCTACAGCCGGCGTACACCAACCTAATCCTCCTTGAACAGTGATTTGTTCATCAAAGGTGGTTTCATCTGCTAGATAGGCCCATATTTCATCATCATAACTAGCGGTTTTTAAGATTGAGCAATTGACATCAAGAGGCATTGAAGTCTCATTCTCAGTTACGATATATTCACCATATTCGTCTTTCTTAGCATTGCCACTATCGTCAACTTCGACATAATACTTAGCACCATAATCGATAACATGTTCTTCATTGGCATCATCAAAGAAATAACGGTCATCATCCTGAGTTAATCCTTCATAGTTAGTTTCAGAGGAATAAGACTGATAGGAAGAGCCACCCACATATTTCTTGATAGTCTTCTGAACTTTCTCGCCATTTTCATAGGTGCTGTAAGTATAATCAACACTTTGCAAAGCCCCACAGCCTAAAGCGGCAACACCAGAAGCGGATAAAGCTTCAGTTTTGCAAGATGATTCATGAGACATGATGGAAGTCATTCCAGAAGAAAAATTACTTCGGCTGAGATAACCGTCCAACATATTGCCGTCTCCGGCATCAACATCTGATAGAGACACTTTGGCAACGGCCTTGTCAGAGCTTCTCTTACCAACACCGGTTTCATCATAAACATAAGTCGCACCTAGGCTCTTAGAAATAGATGAGCAAGCATCTTCATGGGCATTTAATCCAATATGGAACTGATAATCACCTTTTTCTAAGACATAACAGCCATGGCCGTAATTATCAAAAGAAGCTAAATCATCAGTATCAAAATTAATGGTAACATCCTGGCTTTCACCGGCTTTGATAGTCTGGGTTTTCTTGAATCCGACTAAAACCTTGGAGGACTTTTCCAGTCCGACTCCTTTAATTCCGCAGGTCGAATCTTGATCATATGGTGATTCCAAATACAGTTCTACGACTTGCTTCGAATCTACGCTGCCGGTATTTGTGACATTGATAGTAATGGAATTATTGCCACCGGCTTGGAGAGGAATATTTGAAGAAGTGACTTTTTCCTCAAAGGTCGTATAGCTGAGTCCGTAGCCAAAAGGATATTGAACTACTTCAGAATAGCCACTGGCAGTTCCATTTTTCCAAGCATGAGTATTAAAAGAGGAAGAATCAAAATAGCCTTCTTTATCTGCGGTTTCATAATAACGGTAACCGACATAGATTCCTTCTTCATATTGATAATAACCAAAATTAGAGCTCTTTCCATAACCGGAGACGATGCTTTCAACATTAGTGTATTTATTGTCATCGTTATTATAGAAAGAAGGCATTGTGGAATGATCATATGGATAAGTATCAACGGTTCTGCCA
>JBAXZY010000062.1:0-9218 GCA_041670045.1 Bacilli bacterium
CATCATCCATCTTCCTCTCATGAGAAATTCCCTTGTTGGCTTTATCTAGTTCTTCTTTGAAGACACAGGTCAGAACATCGATTGCTAAGTTTTCGATTCCATCATTGTTGACAATGATATCAGCATAAATTGAACTAGGCTCAATGATTTCCTCAGACATTGGCTGAACGGTTGAAAAATACTGTTCTACAATATTATCAAAGCTGCGGCCTCTCTCTTGTTTGTCCCTGATGATTCTTCTCAAGAAACGGCGTTCACGGCTAGCTTTGATGAAGACACGTAAGTCACCTAAGTCTCTTAACTGTTTGTCAACTAAAGCCATGATTCCTTCTACGACGACTAATTTAGAAGGATTGATACGTTCAGTTTCTTTCTTGCGGTTATGTATTGTGAAATCATAGATAGGTTTATCAATCGGCTTACCATTCTTTAAATCAGCAATCTGCTCTCTCATCAAATGCCAATCAAAGGCTTTAGGATGATCGTAATTGCCTTTTATTCTTTCTTCCATGGATAGATTGCTCTGATCTTTATAGTAATCATCAATTGTGATTCTTGTGACATTCTCAACACCAATGTTCTTGATAACTGAGGTAGTTACAAAGGTCTTACCAGATGAGGAGCCGCCACCTACTAAGATGATTCTTGACATGGGTTCACCTCGATTTGTTAATATTATACTAATTATTTCTTTGTTTCCTAGGCATTATAAAAAAACAGGTTGTTTTCTATGTCTAATATTCTTCTATAGAAGGCTCTATTTATAATGTAAAGGCTTTCATTTAAGCTTCCTAAAAATTATAATCTTAGTAGAGGGAAAAGCTATGCATTTTGATGTAACCATTATCGGAGCCGGCATCACTGGATCAGCCATTGCTTTTGAATTATCCAAATACCAGCTTAAAGTAGCCGTATTAGAAAAGGAAAATGACGTCAGCATGAAGACCACTAAGGCTAACTCCGGCATCATTCATGCCGGGTATGATCCAAAGCCTGGTTCATTAATGGCACGACTGAATGTTGAAGGCAGTCAGCTGACACACGATCTTTATCCTCTATTGAACTTCCATTACAAGCAAATAGGTTCCTTAGTCATTGGATCGACTGAAGAAGAACATCAAGTCATCAATGACCTTTTTGAACGAGGACTTAAAAACGGTGTTAAGGATCTGCATATTCTGAAAACATCCGCTGAAGTTCACCAATACGACCATAATCTAGCTAGTAATATTGACTATGCTTTATATGCTCCAACGGCAGGTATCATTTCCCCTTGGGAGCTATGTCTGGCTTTAGCCTACACTGCCACCATTAATGGTGTGGATTTCATCCTCAACTGTGAAGTCAAAGACATCACAAAAAATGACAAAGGATTCTTGATCAGTACTAGCAAAGGCAACTACGAATCCACTTATGTCATTAATTGCGCCGGCACTCATGCCGATGATATTTATAAATTAGTTTTGAAAGATAGAAAGAATGATTCCTTCACGATTCTTCCTTGCAAAGGAGAATACTATCTGTTAGATAAGGATCAGGGTTCATTAATGAATCATGTCATCTTCCAGACACCGACTAAATTAGGCAAAGGTGTTTTAGTTTCACCTACTGTCCATGGTAACCTGATAGTCGGCCCTAATGCCGACTATGAAGACGCTACTAAAGATGACACCTGCACTTTGCAGACCAGCCTTGATTTTGTCAAAGCCAGTTCTTTAAAAAGCTCTGCCAATCTATTCTTTGGAGCTAATATCAGGAACTTCTCCGGTATCAGAGCTACTTTAAAGGATCAGGATGATTTTCTTATTGAGGAATCGAAAATTGTTCCTCACTTCATCAACTTTGCTGGCATTAAATCACCAGGCTTATCCTGTGGCCCCGCTTTTGGTAAAGAAGCTATCCGGCTTTTAGAAAAAGCCGGTCTAAATTTTGTGGAGAAAAAAGAATTCCATTATTACAGACTCCCGACTTTCTTCAGCAACATGACTTTGGAAGAAAAGAAGCAAGCTATTATTTCTAATCCCTTATATGGTCAAGTCATCTGCCGCTGTGAAACCGTTACTGAGGCTGAAATCATCAATGCCATTAATGCCCCCATAGGAGCAACGACAATCGATGGCATAAAAAGAAGAACCAATGCTGGAATGGGCAGATGCCAAGGCGGTTTCTGTGGTCCGAAAGTCTTCCAATTACTGATGGATGAATTAAAACTCAATTATGATCAAGTCTATCAGGATCGGGATGGTTCTGAAGTAGTGGTCTGTAAAACCAAAGGTGAAAAATAACATGGAAAATAGAGATCTTGTCATTATCGGCGGTGGGCCGGCTGGCTTAGCGGCTGGATATGGTGCCTATAAAGCCGGTGTTAAGGATATCCTTTTAATTGAAAGAGACAATACTTTGGGCGGTATCTTGAATCAATGCATTCATAACGGTTTTGGTTTACACCGTTTCAAAGAGGAACTTACCGGTCCGGAATATGCTTCCCGTTATGAAGAAATGGTCAAAGAAACAAACATCGAAGTCCGTTCCAACACGATGGCCATTGATTTGTCAGATGACAAAGTCATCACCGTCGTATCTTCCAAAAGAGGTTTAGAGCAGATCAAAGCTAAAGCAGTCATCTTAGCTATGGGCTGCCGTGAAAGAAGCCGAGGAGCCATTTCAACTCCTGGTGCCAGAGTCAGCGGCATCTTCACCGCCGGTGCTGCTCAGAAGTATTGCAACATTGATGGCTATTTAGTTGGAAAGAGAATCGTAATTTTAGGTTCAGGCGATATCGGCCTGATCATGGCAAGAAGAATGACCTTGGAAGGCGCCAAGGTTTTAGCCGATGTCGAATTATGCCCCTATTCCAATGGCCTTAACCGAAATATCGCTCAATGTCTGAATGACTTCAACATTCCTCTTTATCTTTCTTATACAGTTACTGATATCATTGCTGACGAAGACAATAAAAGAGTCAAGCAAGTCGTTATCAGTAAAGTCGATGAAAAGAAGAAAGTCATTCCCGGTACCGAAATTGCTTTTGACTGTGATACGTTGCTTCTATCAGTCGGCCTGATTCCGGAAAACGAGCTTTCCAAGAAAGCCGGAATTGAATTAGACAGTCGGACCAAAGGTCCTCTTGTCTATGACAATTTAGAGACTGACAAAGAAGGAATCTTTGCCTGTGGGAATGTCCTACAAGTTCATGACTTAGTCGATAATGTCTCCATGGAAGGAGAGAGAGCCGGCAAGAATGCGGCTGAATATCTTTCTAAAGGAGAAAGAAACGCCTCATTGATAAAAACGATTCCTGGCTCCGGAATCGGCTATGTCTGCCCTCAATACATCAGAAAGGATTCCTTAAAAGATGATGTCGACATCTTCTTTAGAGTCAGGGTTCCCTCTAGCAATGTACGCTTAGTATTAGAAAAGAATGGAAAAGAATTCTTCTCAATCCCTAAAATCAAGGTCGTTCCCTCAGAAATGGAAAGCATTCGAATAAAAAAAGAAATGCTTCCTGACGCCAGTGAAATAACTCTTTCACTAAAGGAGAACAAATAAATGATCAAGGAAATGGTTTGCATTAACTGCCCTCGAGGATGCCAACTCAAAGTTGATACGGATTTATTGACGGTTACAGGCAACACCTGCCCACGTGGAAAGGATTACGGTATCAGTGAAGTCACCAATCCAGTCAGGACTGTCACCAGCACTGTAAAAATAACCGGTGGCCTGATTGATAGAGTATCAGTCAAAACCAATCATCCCATCAGTAAAGACTTAATGACGGCCTGTATGGATGAAATCAATAAAATAACCGTCAAAGCACCAATCAAGATCGGTGACATCATTATCAGTAATGTTCTGAATACGAAAGCCGATGTCGTAGCTACTAAAAGCGTAGGCAAGAAAAATGGATAATCAGGATAAAGCACCTATCAGAAAGAGCTACATCATTTCCCTTGATCAAGGAACGACTTCTTCAAGAGCCGTCATCTTTGATAACTTCGGTCAGGTAGTCCAAGTAGTTCAAAAGGAATTCAAGCAGTTCTTCCCTCACCCTGGCTGGGTAGAGCATGACCCAATGGAAATCTATTCTTCCCAGTATTCCGTAATGATTGAAGCTATCGCCCAATGTGGCATCAAGCCTCACCATATCAAAGCCATCGGAATCTCCAACCAACGTGAAACCACTATTGTCTGGGACAAGTTTACCGGAAAGCCTATCTATAATGCCATCGTCTGGCAATGCCGCAGAACAGCCCCAATAGTCGAACAAGTCAAAAAAGACGGAATGGAAAACTATATTAGGAATAATACTGGATTGGTTTTGGATGCTTATTTCTCTGCTACCAAAATCAAATGGATTCTTGATAATGTCGAAGGAGCCAAAGAGAAAGCCAAAAAAGGTGAACTGCTTTTTGGAACCGTTGATACCTGGCTGATGTGGAAACTGACCGGTGGCAAAGTTTTCGCTACTGATTATTCCAATGCTTCCCGAACCATGCTTTTCAATATCAAGACCTTGAAATGGGATAAGAAACTATGCACTTATTTTGATATTCCGATGAGTATGCTTCCGGAAGTAAAGCCGTCCTCATCCATCTTTGGATATGTTTCCATCTTTGACACTGAAGTCCCGATTGCCGGTGTTGCCGGTGATCAACAGGCAGCCCTCTTTGGGCAATGCTGTCTAAGAAAAGGTGAAGTCAAGACCACCTATGGAACTGGCTGCTTCCTTCTAATGAATATCGGGGACAAACCCATTCTTTCCAAGAACGGTCTTGTAACTTCCATTGCAGCCAGCGATAACTCAAAAGGCAAACCGGATTATGTCTTAGAAGGATCAGTGTTTGTTGGAGGAGCCGTCATTCAATGGGTAAGGGATCAGTTAAGACTGATAGCTGATGCCTCCGATTCCGAATACTTTGCTACAAAAGCCAAAGACAATGGTGGTGTTTATTTGGTTCCTGCCTTTACTGGTTTAGGAGCCCCGTACTGGGACATGTATGCCAGAGGAACTATTTTTGGTATCACAAGAGGTACTAACCGCTGCCATATCATTCGTGCTTCCTTAGAATCCATTGCTTATCAAGTTACCGATGTTGTTAATGCCATGAAAGGCGATACAGGTCTGAAGATCAAATCCATCAAAGTCGATGGCGGAGCCAGCGACAATAATTTCCTGATGCAGTTTCAGTCAAATATCGCTAATGTGAAGGCTATACGAGGCAAGATCAAAGAGACCACCGCTTTAGGAGTATGCTACTTGGCTGGATTAGCCGTTGGAGTCTTCAAAAATACCACTGAAATAAAAAACCTAGAAGGCAAAGACCGGGTCTTCTCTCCTAAGATGAATGAAGAAGAAAGAAATGGTTATTTAAAAAAGTGGCATAAAGCCGTTAGAATGTGTGAAGGATGGGCTGACAATAACGAATGAAAACAGTCGTTGCTCTTACAGGAGCTAATGGGGCATTTGGCTCTGAGATATTAGCGCATCTTGTTGCTTCTTCATCTGATTTGAAAATCAGAATTCTTTTAAGGAGCTTAGATAACATCAAACCCTTCGTAAATAAGCTCATTAAGAATAATCCAGAAAAGGTTGAAGTCCTTTTGGGTTCAACCAGTTCTCCTTCAATTTGCTCTAAACTAATTAAAGGAGCTAACTATGTTGTTCATGCTTCGGGAGTCATTCCTCCTATATCCGAGCATGATGAAAAACTGACCTATGAGTCCAATTACCTAGGAACCAAAAACATGGTCGACGCCATTTTGCGTGATCCATCCAGTCAGACCATCAAATTCGTTTATATAGGAAGTGTGGCTGAATACGGTAATCGAAACGAAAAGGATCTTTGGGGCCGTGTCGGAGATCCTTTGATGTCATCAGACTATGATGAATATTCCTATACAAAGATTTTGGCGGAGCGATATGTCTTAGAAGCGGGGTTAAAGAATTTTGTTTCTCTACGTCAAACTGCTATTGCCCACAAATACCTTTTCAAAAATAATCTCAGTGATGGCTTAATGTATCAGGCTTGCCTTAATGCTCCATACGAATGGGTTACTGATGTCGATTCCGGTAACATGATCGAGCATTTGGTTTCTTATGATTTAAATAAGATGCTTCCAATTGAATTCTGGAATCGAATCTATAATATCGGTGGCGGAAAAGCTAATCGTCTAACTGGTTTTGAATCCATGAACAAAGGCTTTTCTTTCTTAGGAAAAGACTTGAAGGTCTTCACTGATCCTAACTGGTTTGCAACCAGAAATTTCCATGGAGTGTTCTTTTATGACTCCGATGTCTTAGAATCCTATCTTCATTTCAGAACGGAAACCATTGATGATTTTTGGAAGAGAATGTCAAAAAAATACTGGTATTTTCATTTAGGTAAGGCCGTTCCTCCTTCCTTACTCAAAAAGACTCTCTTCACAAAAATGACTCAGTATGATGATGCTCCTCAATATTTCGTTGATCACAATATCGTTGGCAAAATCAATGCCTTCTATGGATCAAAAGAAAAATATGATGCCTTACCCAAAGACTGGAAATATTTTCCTCTTCTTTGTGAGAACAAGAATAGTCAGGATGATTTCATCGACTATGAGAAACTAAAAGATGAAAAATACGCTACCCCTTATTTGTTTGATCATGGCTTTGATGAAACAAAACCCATAATTGAACTGGATATTTCCGATATGAAGAAGGCCGCCAAGTTCAGAGGAGGCTTCTGTCTGTCCGAGACGATGACTAAAGGTGATTTGTTTACAAAATTAACTTGGCAATGTCACAAAGGCCATACCTTCTTAGCCACTCCCTATACCATTCTCTTTGGCGGTTTTTGGTGTCCGGAATGTTATCAAAAGCCTTGGAAGAACGGGAGAATAGCTAAGTATTCGCCTTTCTTTGCTCAACTCTATTATTCCGATCATGATAAGAGCGAGGAAAATGATATCTATCCACCTAAAGTCGAACCATAATTAGGTCATAAGCAGATATAAAAAAAGCAGGAAGCCAATTAAGGCCTCCTGCTTTTTGTTTATTTGGCTTTAGAAGAAACGATCAACAAGATCCTTCGAGTATTCACAGGTCTCTTCCATATCACCAAAACTCATTACTTCGCCACCATAGTAGGTGTTGTTATTGCCCTGCATAGCTTCAACTTTATCATACCAGCCAGCAGCATAGTCTTCGCTATAGACGTGCGGACAATAGTACCATTCTTTTTCAATTTCGACTTTCTTGACTTCACAGCCACATTTCTTCATATCATCAAGGGTAGTGGAACGAGCATATTCGTAGCTGACTGAATCCATACCTTTATGGTTACGTAGAGTATAGGTGATAATAGGCTGATCGTGAATATCGGACCAGCGATGATAGTAAACCATCAGATGGCCTCTGGTTTCCGGAGTCATGTTGTCAAAGATGTAAGCTGAGATTTGCGGGCAGGATCCTAATTCCTGACGAGTAGCCATTGAAATGTATTCTTCATGAACAATCTTGGAAAATAAAGTCTTTTCCTCCTCATTAGCATCAGCATAGTTTTTGAAATAATCCAATGGGGTAGTCACAATCAGCTTATCGAATTCTTCGACCTGAGAATCATCACCGGTTTTGACTGTTACAAAGACTTTGCCGTTTTTTCTTTCGACCTTTGTTACTTCGGTATTGAGAATAGCGGGGTTTTGAAGCTTCTTGTTGACGTTTTGGAAGATAGACATCGTTCCATCTTTCCAAGTCCAGAGACGCATAGCGACAAATTCCAGAGTTGTTTCAACATCTAGATACTTAAGAACATAGGCAGCCGGCATTTCATCAAAGTAGCCATAGCCAAAAGAAGTGAAAGGAGCTAGCCAGACACGCATAACCGGTTCAATCTTATTTAATTTGCAAAATTCAGTGAATGGTAAACAAAGATCCTTCAGGTTAGGATTTTCGCCTTTAACACGAGGCATTTCCTGAGAAGAGGGTTCTAAACCTTCATATTTGCCTTCAGCTACTCCGCGATGACCGCAGAGATCATAGCCCTTATATTTAGTCTTCATCAGCTTTGCTAATTTCTTAACACAGTTCTTCATGTGAAGCAAAGAGAAAATCTTTAAGTTAAGAATGTTATGCTTAGGATCAAAGGGGAATATCTCCTGACCATCCTTATTCTTATAGATACGGCCCATGGCTGGGCCATCATGCTGAGTTCCGCCAAACATTTCAGCTTCATGAACGGCGTAATAAGTCTTGGCACCCATGATAGCACCTAATTCGATTGTTCTCTTAGGAGAGTCTTTTCCAGCCATCGGAACAGTCGGCGAATAACATTTGCCGCCTACATGATCATCTTTTTCATAAATAACATAATTCTTATAGCCTTTCTTCTCTAAATACATGGCCGCAGTTACACCAGCCGGGCCACCACCGATAATACAAATTCTTTCGTTCAAGTTCTTCATAAAAAACTGTTTCTCCTTTCAAAGATTATAATCTATGAAAGCCCTTTTATCAAAGAATATTGAACGAAGCCAGCATTATTGTCTAAAACCGTTTTTTAACAAAAAAAGATTCAAAGAAAACTAAATACCACGAATTTAAAACAACTTTTTATCGTAAAGCAAGAATCCGCTATTTACATCATTTCGAATTCAAAAATTATTTTGCTAATTAGATCTAAAGATCTGTCTTTTCAAATTTCTTAGCACTGTTGAAATAGGTCAATAAGAAAGAGCCGACATAAATAGCTATACCAGAAAAGAGAACAATCAGCTGGCAAAGCAAAGTATCAGCAGAGATAACATCTAATTGATAAGAAATGTTTTCTAAAGGAGTGTTAGACATTGAAGCCATGACTTCCGCGGCTAAGACTGGAAGGACACCAAAGAAAGAAGCTACAATCATAGGGACTAGCATCTTAAAGCCTTTGGAATAATGAATATTAAGGAAGATTGAATTAAAAATAGCAAAAGATAAGAAAACAAATCCAAAGAAAGCAAAGGTTGGTGGAATACCAATGCCACCGCCATCAGTCATGCTTCCTATTTGCTTACCCATTGGTCCATAACCCATGAAGTAAGTACAGACTCCCGCAATAGCAGCAACAGCTATTGATAATAATTCAAAGGATGCAATTGAATAGAAACGGGCTTTGACAATGTCTCTTTTCTTAATAGGAAGCAAAACGGAATAAAAAATATCTTTGTTTTCCCTTGCTCCCTGAAATAAAAAGATAAAA
>JBAXZY010000063.1:0-8939 GCA_041670045.1 Bacilli bacterium
GCCCAAGCAATACCGTTGCCGTTCTTATCAGTAACGAAAGGAGTAAGAGGGGTAGATCCGTTATAAATAGAAGAGCAGCCAGTAGCATTAGCGATCAACATATCGGAACCGAAGAGCTGAGAAGCTAAACGATAGTAAGGAGTCTCACCGCAGCCAGCGCAGGCACCGGTGATTTCCTGATACGGCTTATGGAAAGCGGCTTCCTTAACAGTACCAGCTGGATAATATCCAGTCTTAGGCTCAATATCCTTGTAGAGAACTTCAGCAGCCTTTTCATGATTGAACTGAGACTTGGCTTCGACTAAGCTGAGAGCTTTCTCGAAGACCGGCTTGCCAGTCTTAGGATCCATAACCATCTTGCCATCAGCATCCTTCTTAGGTTTGCCAGGGCACTGGTTAACGCAAAGTCCGCAACCGACGCAGTTTCTCGGAGAAACCTGGATACGGAACTTAAGTCCCTTAACATTGGCTCCACCGATAGCAGGTAAGACATCAGCCTGTTCATCAGCCGGAAGCTTCTGGATATCTTCATCAGAGAGTAAGAACGGACGGATAGTGGCATGCGGGCAAACAAAGGCGCACTGGTTGCACTGGATGCAGTTATCCTTGTTCCAGACAGGAACACGGTCAGCAATGGAACGCTGTTCATAGTAGGTGATGTTGTTCTTCATGGTTCCATCTTCAAGCTCCCATTCACGGAACTTGGAAACCGGTAAATCATAACCTTCAAGATTGTTGATGATGGCAACATAGGAATCCCAATATTCATCACCAGTAAGCTTGACGTTATTGTTAATAGGTAAGTTAGCCCAAGATGGATCAACAGTGATCTGTCTTAAACCAGCAGTACCTTGATCAATAGCCTTGTAGTTCATATCAACCACATCCTGACCCTTCTTAGCATAAGACTTGGCAGCAAACTTCTTCATCCAGCCGTTAGCCTCATCATAAGGCATAATCTGCTGGTTAAGATAGAAGAAAGAAGCCTGAAGAATAGTATTAGTATGACGGCCCATGCCGATGCTTAAAGCAATCTTGTTAGCATCAATGACATAGAACTTAGCCTGTTTCTCAGCTAATTCCTTCTTCATTCTGTTAGGCATAGCAGCAACCAAAGCTGCATTGTCCATATCAGTATTGAGTAAGAAAGTTCCACCAACCTTTAAGTTCTTAACCATATCGAACTTAAAGAGATAAGCATCAAGAGAGCAGCTGACGAAATCAGCATTCTCAACATAATAAGTAGAATGAATCGGCTGTTTACCGAATCTTAAGTGAGAACGAGTGACACCGCCGGACTTTCTGGAATCATAAGCAAAGTAAGCCTGAGCATACTGATGAGTCTCATCACCAATGATCTTAATAGAGGACTTATTGGCAGAGACAGTTCCATCAGAGCCTAAACCATAGAATAAGCAAGAGGTATAAGTGTGAGCAATCTTGTAGTTTTCATCAACTGGAATGGAAAGATGAGTGACATCATCATCGATGCCAACAGTGAATCCAGTCCAATGCTTAGCATCAAGGAAGTCATAAACTGACTTGACATGCTTAGGCTGAGTATCTCTAGAAGAAATACCATAACGGCCACCGATGACTTCGATATCTTCTCTTCCGCCCTGTCTTAAGGCAGCAACGACATCGAGGTATAACGGCTCACCATCGGAACCAGGTTCCTTAGTTCTATCAAGAACAGCAATCTTCTTAACAGAAGCCGGAATAGTAGCCATCAAATGTTTAACAGAGAAAGGACGATAGAGGTGGACCTTGATAAGACCAACCTTCTCACCCTTCTTCATCAAATCAGTGACAACTTCAATAGCAGTCTCAGTGACAGAACCCATAGCAATGATGACCTTAGTAGCATTAGGATCACCATAATACACAAACGGAGCATACTGTCTGCCAGTAGCATCGGATACCTTCTTGAAGTATTCGCAGGCTACATCGACAATCTTCTCCTCATGTAAGTTCTGAGCTTCACGTCCCTGGAAGCAAATATCATCATTTTCAGCGCCACCACGAGTGACAGCGTGACCATGCGGATTAAGAGCTCTCTTCTTGAAGTTAGCAACAGCATCTTTATCAATCAGGCTCTTCCAGAAATCCTCATTGATGAATTCGACGTTCTGAATCTCGTGAGAGGTTCTGAAACCATCGAAGAAATGAATGACCGGAGTAGAAGCCTTGATAGCGACAAGATGAGCTAACGGAGCTAAATCAGCGATTTCCTGAACAGAATGGGAGCAGATCATGCAAGCACCAGTCTGACGGCAGGCATAAATATCAGCCTGATCACCGAAAATAGAAAGTGAACGGGAAGCTAAAGCACGGGCAGCAACATGCAAGACAGCCGGTAATTCCTCACCGACCCACTTGTAGAGGTTAGGGATCATCAATAAAAGACCCTGAGATGCAGTGTAAGTAGTAGCTAAAGAACCACCTTGTAAGGCACCATGGACAGCACCAGATGCACCAGCCTCAGACTGCATTTCAACAACCTTGACGACATCGCCAAAGGCGTTCTTCATGCCCTGAGAGGCATAAACATCAACGTTTTCGGCCATCGGGCTAGAAGGAGTAATCGGATAAATAGCAGCAACTTCAGTGAATTTGTAGGAACCCAAGGCAGCAGCAGTGTTGCCATCGACGGACTTAAACGAGAACTTCTCTTTTTCCATAGACATCCTCCAATTAATTAAGATTCTCCGTTTGTTTATTATAGACCATTAAGGGGTTACAAATAAACACAAAATTTCAGTAAAGCGGAAAAACCGACTTTTGGTCATTACCAATTCCAAAAACTAGAAAGAAAACTATCATAATTTCTTTTTCTTTTAAGTTCAGTCAATTGATTGAAGCCGACTATGAATGTAGTAGAAAAACAGGTCCATAAAGGTGGTGCCATTAATTCCAATTCAAAGACATCAAAGAATTGCCAGTTAATAAATTCAAATATCTGCCATCGGTTCTTTTCCGATTCAGCAAATATCAGTAAAAGAACCCCTATTTGAATTACGATAATCAGTAATGTAACTAAAAAGCAAAGCAGGTAAAGAGGAATTATAAAAATAAATAAATTGAAGTAGAATCGCCTTTAACCGAGCTTCCATAGAAATATTCTCACCATGTGTTCTACCTATCCCATTTCATTATAAGATTTGTTATTTTCAGTATAATCAGAACCATTAGTTAGTTGGTGTAACAAGTAATGAATATAAAAGGTTTTACCAGTATCATCAATACCACAAGAATAAGCATTGACGTTTGAATCTATTCCACCTTTATTCCTTCTTTATACTGATAATTAACTACACAGTACCATTCATACTTGGTGTTTCCAAGTCAGTTTGCTTAATTCTTTAGAGGCACTTCATTTTCCATATACAGGTTATGATTTGTAATATCCATTCAAAAAAAGACTAAACCAAATTGTCTAATGATTCTATAAAATCTTCATCCTATAGCAAACAGGATTTTATAAAAAAAAGACCCTTTGAAGAGTCTCATTAGAGGAAATTAGCCCTTATATTTGTTCCTGACCAATCAACCTAAAAAAATCCGTCTTGTCTTTCTTGCTACCTTTTTTGGTAGCAAGTAAAACAAGATCCCTAACATATTCCCACGACACACGGCTATACAACACAAATTCTTTTGCTTTTTTATGAGTGGTAGAGTGAATTAAATTTCCAACCATCGAATCCATTTGCTCACAGCCCGGATTGGATAGTCTCAAAGGTCTGTGATTGATACAATTCACAAGACTGAAGCCATTATAAAACATTTCTATTTAAAATAAAAGGGTAAGTGCTTTCAAACATAATATTATGTTTCTATAATTTGTCGATAAATACGTGATTGTGGGCAATTGTAAGCCCTTTTCTAAATTTTACTTTTTTGTTCTAAAACCTAAAAAATATCGTTTCGAGAACGATTTTATTTCAAAAAGTAGGTATTTTTCTCATTAAATAATTATAGAAGAGAGAAGTGAAAGCAAAGCCTTGTATTTTAGATATGAATGTATTAACATATGTCTATACATTCATATGAAAGGCTATTGATATGAAAGATAACGTTGCCTGCAGTTGTGAAGATGACGAAGTCAAAGAGAAAAAATTAGCAATTGGTTACTTAATAGTTGGCTCTCTTTGCTTAATTACAGCTTTTGTCTTAACAAAATTCGATAAATCATTTACTGATATCAGTTATGCTGATTTCAGTAATCCTGCTTTCTTTTCTTCTTATTCTTTTATAGCCTTCATCATCTATACCCTCGGCTATCTAGTGCTCTTTACTAGTTTATTGACTAATTATCTTAAAGAAGCTAAGGAAAAACACTTCATCAATGAATTTCTTTTAATGATAGTTGCAACCTTAGGTGCTTATGGACTAAATGAATATCCTGAGGCTTTGTTTGTTATTCTCTTCAGCATCGTTGGAGAGATGCTAGAAGACTACGCAACTAACAAATCTAAGCAATCTATTAAGAAACTGGTTAATAATATGCCTCTATATGCTCATGTTGTTAGTTCAGATAACTCGATTAAAGATGAGAATCCAAAGGATCTACCTCTTAATACTATATTAGAAATAAGACCAGGAGAAAAAATTGCGGTCGATGGTGTAATTGTTAAAGGAAGATGCTCTTTGGATTTATCTTCAATTAATGGGGAATCTCTTCCGAAAGAAGCCACTGTTAATGATAAAGTCTATTCTGGATCAATTAATTTAGATTCCGTCATACAAATCAGAACTACTAAATTATATAAAGACTCTACTCTTACTAAAGTCATGGATTTAGTAGAGAATGAGCAGACCAAGAAAGCTAAATCAGAAAAATTCATTACCCGTTTTTCAAAAGTATACACTCCTTTAATCATGGTCATTGCCTTAATCGTCTTCCTGACTGGATACGGATTAGCTGGTTTTAATTGGAATGGAAGCAATGGCGGAGAACAGTGGTTATATAAGTCCTTATCTATCCTATTAGTAGCCTGCCCCTGTGCTTTAGTAGTTTCAATACCGATTACCTTTTTCTCCGGAATTGGCGTAGGCAGTAAATTAGGTATTCTGATGAAAGGATCCAATTCTTTAGAAACCATTGCTAAAAGCACAAATTTTGTTTTTGATAAAACCGGTACCTTAACTAAAGGCAACTATGTTTTAAAGAACAATCCTCAAACTAAGAATCTCCAATTAGCGGCAAGCTTAGAAAGTAAATCCACTCATCCCCTAGGCAAGGCACTGATAACAGCTAATAAGCTTCCCTTATTAGAAGTGTCTGACTTTAGAAATCAGGTAGGCAAAGGAATTGAAGGAACGATATCCGGAAACGCTTATTTAATCGGAACAAAAGAATTCCTTTTAGAAGAAGGCATCAAAGACATTCCTGATATTGATTCTCCGTACAAAGTTTTGTATTTAGGACTGAAGAATCAAAAAGCTTTGGACTATTTCATCGTTTACGATGAAATCAAAGAAAGTTCTGAGCCGGCTTTTGCAGACTTAAAAAAAGAAAAGGCTAAGAACAATATCATCCTCTCAGGTGACGACAAAAAGATTGTTGAAGAAGTTGCTAATAAAGTAAAAGCTGATGTTGCTTATGGGAATCTTTTACCAGATGAAAAACTAAACTATGTTAAACAATATGCAAGTCAAGCAACGCTTTGCTATGTCGGAGATGGCATCAATGATTCACCAGCCATACTCTCAGCTGATGTTGGTGTGGCAATGGGTGCTTTAGGAAGTGATGCCGCTATTGAAGCTAGTGACATTGTCGTCATGGATGACGACTTAAGAAAAGTACCTGAAGCTAAACGCTTAGCAAGATTCACTATGAAGGTCCTATATGAAGGCTTAGTCTTAGCATTAGGTTTAAAAGTATTGGTTATGATTCTGGTTTCGTTAGGTTTGTTAGGCCAATATGCCATGATGATTGCCTCCTTAGCTGATACAGGAGTGACTGCTCTTTGTATTCTTAATGCTATGCAAGTCTTACTATATAAACCTAAGTATCTTCCTAAAAAAGAAAAGCACATTTAAGGTGTGCTTTTCTTGATATTGGTTTAGTTGGTTTTAAAAGGAAGCTTTTTTATCTAAGCTATTAAAAAGGGTGAAATTCAAATTACGAAAGCCTTAACGTCAGAGGCCTTTTACTCTAATTCAAAGGCACCCGTATAGAGTTGATAATAAGTTCCCTTCTTTTTAATCAGGTCTTCATGGTTTCCTTGTTCAAGAATGCGACCATGATCTAAAACCAAAATCATGTCAGCATCCTGAACAGTAGAAAGACGGTGAGCTATCACGAAAGTAGTTCTTCCCTTCATCAGTTTATCCATACCACCTTGAACTAGTTTTTCAGTTCTAGTATCAATAGAACTAGTAGCTTCATCTAAGATCATAGCTGGCGGGTCAGCAACTGCCGCTCTAGCAATCGAAAGCAATTGCCTTTGTCCTTGGCTTAATCCTTCTCCGTCTCCGGATATTTCAGTCTGATAGCCTTTAGGAAGCATTTGAATGAAAGAATCCGCATTAGCTAATTTAGCAGCCTTAATACAGTCTGCGCCACTAGCTGACTCATTGCCATAACGAATATTATCCATGACGGTTCCACTGAAGAGATGAACTTCCTGTAAAACAACACCTAAAGATTTTCTTAAGTCTGCTTTCTTTATCTTGTTGATGTTGATGCCATCATATCTGATTTTGCCATCATCGATGTCATAGAACCGATTGATCAAATTCGTAATCGTAGTTTTTCCAGCACCGGTTGATCCAACCAATGCGACCTTTTCTCCTGGATCAGCTTTTATGCTGATATCATGAAGAACCGGTTTATGTGGAACGTAAGAGAAGTCGACATGATCAAGAACAATTTCACCTTTTTACCACGTATAAGTAGTTTCACTTCCATCTTTATGCGGATGCTTCCAAGCCCAAAAGCCAGTCTTTTCCTGACACTCAATTGGTTCACCATCTTTACCTTTCTGAGCATTGACTAGAGTAACATAGCCTTCATCTACTTCCGGTTTCTCATCCATAAAAGTAAAGATTCTAGTAGCACCGGCAACAGCAGTGACAATGGAATTATATTGATTAGCGACCTGGCTGATTGGATTTGTAAAAGAGCGTGATAGAGTTAAAAAACTAGCAATTGCACCTAAAGTAAGAACATTGATTCCTGTTAAACCGACATTCAAACTAGAACTAATAGCTAAATAGCCTCCTAGAATTGCAATGATAACATACTGGATATAACCTAAGGCATTCATCATCGGCATCATCATGTTGGCTTGACCATTAGCAGAAGCCGATGACTTTTCCCAGGCTTTGTTCTTTTGATTCAAGGCCTCACGGCTTTGATTTTCGTAGCAGAAGACTTTGATTACTTTCTCTCCGTTGATCATTTCTTCAACATAGGCATTCAAATCTGCTAAATCCTTCTGCTGTGATACAAAAAAGGAGGAGCTTTTTTTCATAACGCCTTTAGCAATAACTAAAATAAAACCCATGACAGCTAAGACTACTAAAGTCAGCCAGATACTGACATACAGCATACAGAAGAAAACAGCTACTACCGTAAAAACAGAACTGATTAGTTGAACTAAAGACTGAGCAATCATCTGTCTTAAGGTATCCGTATCATTAGTATAAAGAGACATAATCTCGCCATGCGTGTGTTGATCGAAATAACTGACTGGAAGTTTCTCCATCTTAATAAACATTTCATCACGGATCTTCTTTAGCATCCCTTGAGCAACAACTACCATGATTCTGCTATAAACAAGAGTAGCAACAACACCAATTAAATAGACACAGCTTAAAACAATAAGAGCAGTTATCAGGCCTGAAAAATCAGGTGAGTCCATTCCTATCAATGGAGTGATGTAATTATCAATCAAAGTCTCTAAGAACATGGAAGAAGCCGCACTTGCCAAAGCACTTAAAAGCACTGAAACAATAACCACAATCATCAACCCTTTATAGGGTTTCATATAAGTTAAGAGACGTTTAAGGGAAGCCATATTCAGTCCTGGTGTCTTAACGTTCTTTTCAGTAATTGCTTTAGTCATGTTCTTCTACTCCCTTCATCTGTGAAGAACTGATTTCTTTATAGATATCACAGCTCTTCATCAAATCGTCGTGTTTTCCTCTAGCCACAATATTTCCCTCATCCATGACAATGATTTCATCACACCCTTTAATAGAGGAGATACGTTGAGCAATGATGATCTTAGTAGTGCCAGGAAGATAGTCTCTTAAAGCTTCTTCGATCCGACTATCAGTCTTATTATCAACTGCGGAAGTACTGTCATCCAGAATTAAAACCTTAGGATTTTTAAGTAAGGCTCTGGCAATACATAAACGTTGCTTCTGACCACCGGAGACATTGCTTCCGCCTTGATCAATATAGGTATCATAACCATCAGGTAAAGTATCAATGAATTCATCAGCGGCGGCCGCTTTACAGGCAGCCCTGATTTCCTGATCAGTAGCATTTTGGTTGCCCCACTTCAGGTTTTCTTTGATGGTTCCACTGAATAATTCATTCTTTTGCAAAACCATACTTACTGAATTACGTAAGGTATCTAAGTCATATGATTTCACATTGACACCACCCACTTCTACCTCTCCGACATTGGTATCATATAAGCGAGGTATCAGCTGAACAAGAGAGGATTTACTGCTTCCGGTGGCACCGATGATTCCTAAAGAACTGCCAGTTGGAATACTCAAATTAATGCCGCTAAGTACATTTTTATCAGCTTTAGAACTATAGGCAAAAGAGACGTTCTTGAAGTCAACTCTTCCATCTTCAACATTCATAATCGGATTATCGGGATTGGTGATGGATGGTTTTTCTTCAAGTATCTACGCACAACGGGAGGCACTGGAACTGGAAATGGAAATCATAGCAAACACCATTGAAAGCATCATCA
>JBAXZY010000064.1:0-8817 GCA_041670045.1 Bacilli bacterium
AATACTTTATGGCTTCTATTGAACCCGAACTTGCCTCAAAATAGTTTTAATAAGTAATTCAAAATCAAATATTGATTTTGCAAGAAAAAAATAAAAAAGCCCTAAAAATAGGGCTTTATATTCTAGATGGTCGGGACAATGGGGTTTGAACCCATGACCTCTTGCTCCCAAAGCAAGCGCGCTACCAAGCTGCGCAATATCCCGAAATAGCTTAATTATCTTACTTTCAAAGTAAGAATTAGTCAAGAAACTTATCGCATTTTGAAATTGGTGGGATTTTACTTAATTACTGAAGTCATGTCCTAAGGGAAGAGCAATGAACTGAGCTAATTTGAAATACTGCTTTCCAAAAGGAATGCCAATGATCGTAATACAGAAAATAAGACCAGTTACTAAATACGCTAAGGTGCTTTCCCAGCCTAACAGCAACAGCCATAGGATATTGACGACATTCTTAAATCCCGAGGGCTTGACGCTGACTACTTTCTTTCCAAAAGGCAATAATACAAAGCCTGCCATCTTAAAAAGCTGAAGGCCGACAGGTGTTCCAATCAGGCTGATGCAGCAGACTATTCCTTCGATAAAGAGAACAATGGCTGAGATTAACCCGCCTAAAAGAATCCAAAGAATATTTCCAATAGTGTTCATCTTGTTTCCTCTACAGTAAAAGCCGGCTTTGACACCGGCTTTAATTTTTAATGGTGCGCTCGAGGAGATTCGAACTCATGACCCTCTGATTCGTAGTCAGATACTCTATCCAGCTGAGCTACGAGCGCATTGATTTGGAGGTTCCATGCGGATTCGAACCGCAGGTTGAGGATTTGCAGTCCTTTGCCTTACCAACTTGGCTATGGAACCAGCTTATAAAGTCTATCACAGCTAAAGGAATTCAGCAATAAGAATTTTAGAAATTAGCCCCATCGAAGCCCCAGTAAGGAGTTTCTTCGTATTCAACATAGATTCTGGAAGAAGGAATATCCAGTTCAGAATGGAAGATATCCGTGATTCTTTTAGTCAAAGCATCATAGTCATCGCTCTTGGCTTTGCCATAGACCTTGACTTCAATGAAAGCACTGGCTTCATTGTTGCTGCCTTGGAAAAAGAGGTGATAGTTATCTTGGAACCCAACCATCAGCCATTGCTCGCTTTTACCAGGTAAGAGCGTGATGGCCTGACCTAAGGCTTCCTTGATCTTCAATTCTTCATCGGAAGTCATTTTTACACTGACCCGGGCATTTATGAATGGCATAATTATTTCTCCTATCTATTTTATTCTAGCACATTGCTTTTAAAGCAAAAGCCCGTGATTGCTCACGGGCCGTTAAATTCATGGAGCAGGCGACGGGAATCGGACCCGCATGATCAGCTTGGAAGGCTGAAGTTCTACCACTGAACTACGCCTGCATTTTTTTAACGCTTAATGATTATATGAAAAAGAAAAAAGGTTTTCAAGTTCTACTTATAAATAAATATCTTGCGGGAAATGTAATTGTAGACCATCACCACTAAAGTTCGGATGATGAAATCAACCGGATACGATAAGAAAGTGACTCCTTTAGAGACATTCAGGAAATCATACAAAACATATTGGATGCCAATACCGATCAGTAACCCAATGATGGATAAAACCAAGAACGAAGCAATACCTTTGAAAGACTTCGAGAATCCGGATTTGCTGGCTTTATAGACCATATAAGTTGACATCAGGTAATTGATGGTGACACCAATAATAAAGCCACAGCCAGTGGCAATACCGGTAACATAAACGGCCTCATTGCCTTTGAAAGCCACAAACTGAACTAAATAACAGGTCAGGAAGTCAAAGACAGCCGCCACTAAACCGACAATGGCAAAACGGAAGATCTCCCAGAACAGGGCATTGGAATAAGTTCTGTTTTCCATATAAAGCTTGTAAACCAGGACCAAATAGATATTGCTGATTAATCCACCCATTCCAATTGACACTTCCGGACTGACTTTGAAGACTGAAACTAATAGAGCAATGACTAAATAAGCTAAGTAACCGAACAAATAAAGAATGGCTAAAGGCAAAAGGTGTTTCCCGTTCTTTCCAATATCCGGTTTAATTCCAGAGGGTCTGACTAGGAATAAAAGAATAAACAAAAGCAAAGCATCAATGATTCCGCCTACTAAAGAAGAAAGGATAAGGCTTTTTGAGAATGAGAAAGTAGCGTTGCTGGAATAAATAAATTCAATAATATCATTGTCACCGACTGGAAATAGCTTCAAACCTGTGATTAAAGGTCCAACCATGGCACAGAAAACAATAAGACAGGCACTTAAAACAATTTCCAATGCTACCGGCCTTGTAGCCTTAGGAACAGCATTTATTGACACACAGTCACTTTTTGTTTCATTCATAATTACTGGATTATCTTAGCATATGAATGGCTATTGAAAGCAATTAATTTAATTTAAATCTACCAACAAAGCCAAAAGTTTAATATAATAAGAAGGTTTTGGAGCGATACCCAAGTGGTTGAAGGGACTGGTTTCGAAAACCAGCAGTGGGCGCAAGCTCAGCCAGAGTTCAAATCTCTGTCGCTCCGCCAGTTAGTCTTGTATCCGAACACTGTATGTTTATAGATACGGGTTCGGTGTTACATTCAGGAGGATAGCTCTAATAAAGCTATCAAAAACCCGAATGATAAATAGCCGCTCAGAAATGGGCGGCTATTTTTTTTGTAGAAAGAGAAAAACGATCAATTAATGACATAATGGATGCCAATTCAAAAATTTTGGCCATAACATATAAATGAAGCCTTCAATAATTCTTAATTAAGAAAAGAACCTATAGAGTTTATTATGCTTTTAATCAAAAAATGCTTTTGAGGTAAATAATCCAGAATAAGCCAAAATTAAATGCAACATTCAACTATAAAATTGAGAATTAAATATTAGTGATTAATCTATTTGGATTACTAAACAGCTACTGGAGATGAACGTGGAAAAAAATTACCTATATTTATTCTAACCTGTTTTTTTATAAGAAATGGTGTATTAAAGGAGCTTCATTTTGAAATTCCTAAAAATATGGACTTATAGGTAGTCGTAAAATTAAAAGAACCACAATCGGTTTTTGAAGAAAAGAAATTAACAAAGCCATAGGAGGAATCATTCCCAGAGAATGGCATTCATTTTTTTACTTTCATATTAATAATGGCTGATTTTCCTTACCGAAACCGGTTATTTAAAAATCACTATAGGCGTTTTACTATTTATGTGTCAAAATATTCAGCATGAACCCAGAGAAAAAGAAAATGGAAATCAAAGTAATAACGGAAGAATACTATTCGCAGTGTATGAATATCATCAATTTAGCCAAGAAAATGCTGAAAACCAAATCCGGACAATGGCAGCACGGTTATCCTAATGAAAAACTGATTGCTTTTGACATCAAAGAGAAAAGACTATTTGGAGCTTTTGAAGGCAATACCTTATTGGCTTTAATGGCTTTGATCAAAGAAAAAGAACCCAGCTATTTAAAAATCAGTAATGGCTCTTGGCTTGATTATCCTTGCGACAATGACCTCATTGTTCACCGTTTAGCCGTCTTAGAAGGCTATCATGGGAAGAAAATCGGTCAGCAGATGCTGAATTTTGCTATCAATTATGCTAAGAAAAATAATTTAATATCGGTCAAGATCGATACCCATGAGAACAATTTTGCCATGAAGAAAGTCATTGATGACTGTGGCTTCTTCTATTGTGGAGTGATCACTATTTTAGATGAACCGGTCGACAACCTGAGAAATGCCTACGAATATCCTCTTAATGGAAGAGGCAACAAGCTGGCTTCCGTCTACGATTTCTTAAAGAAGAATAGAACCTACTATTTGGCTACCAGCAAAGAGAGTCAGCCCTCTATTAGGCCTTTTGGCACAATTGATCTATATGGTGGCAGTTTATATATACAAACCGGATTAGTCAAAGAAGTAGCAAAGGAAATGATTGCAAATCCTCACATTGCTATCTGCTGCTTTGATTCCAAGACCTGGCTTAGAATCAAAGCAACTGCCACTTTAGATAATCGAGTGGACGTTCAAAACCATATGCTTAAAGCCTATCCGGAATTAAGTACTATGTATAAACCAATGGATGGCAATACCGCCACCTTCAAATTGAGTGAAGTAGATGCCCGCTTCTGCTCCTTTACGGATCCGGAAAAACACTTCAACTTCTAAATATTGATTAAAAAAACACCGCCAAAGATAAAGCGGTGTTTTTTTTAGATAAACAATTAAAGACTAGATGTTACCTTTTCTATGGTCTTCAACTAACGAATCAATCGGACCGCAGATAGAGTAATAAATAGGAATCAAAAGCAGGATCACCCAATAAGGATGCCATAAGGATGCATACATGCCGATGAAGAGATAAATGAAGCAGGCAATGGCCCAAATCGGGAAGGTACATAATTTCTTGTTGGTGATTGCTCTAAAGATTCCACCAGGTACACTTCCTAAAAGAATGAGAGTCCAATAGACGGCCCAGGAGGAATAGCCACTAGGAGCCTTGTCTTTAACGGCTAGTGCCAGAATTAAGTAAGCTAAGGCAAATAAGGCAAAGGAAGAAGAATCAATGATATTGGCTACCCGATTATAGAAACGCTTCTTCTTAGCTTGATCCAACAAAGGTGTATTAATATGTACATCCTTGTTTTCGCCATTCTCACAATCAATCTTTATATCCATACATTCAAACCTTTCTTTTACATTAGTATAAACTTCTGACTTTCTTTTTAAAAGCAAATGGCAGTTGCGAAAAGACTATCTGAATATGAAGTTTTCCAAAAAGACTTTACCTTCCATGTTTTTGTGCTAGAATAGCAAAGTATTTACAGCGGGACTGCCATCGCAGTTGAGAAGGCTAATAACCTGACGCTTAGAACCTGTTGGTCAAGACCAGCGTAGGGAGTAATGATTCCTAATCCTTTCTCAGGATTATTAAGCGAATCTCCTTAGCCTTGACTCAATAGTCAAGGCTATTTTTATAGCCGGAAAGGACTAATTGGGTATGGAGAATACGGTAAGTTCACGAAGGACTGTCAGTAAGTCGGTCTCGCAGATTACGATTTCAGCGATGATGCTAGCCTTAGCAGTGATTCTTTGTGTAGCCGTCAAGTATTTGCCCGGCTTTTCATTTCCAAACGGGGGAACGGTCTCAATTGCCATGGTTCCTCTTGTCTTCTGCGCACTGATCTGTGGGCCTTTCTGGGGTGTCTTCATCGGTGTTGCCTTTGCAGTCATTGATATGGCTTTGGACGGTGGCGCCTTTGGCTACCACTGGTTATGCATTTTATTGGATTATGTCTTTGCTTTCGGTGGGGTAGGCTTGGCTAGTATTTTTAGAAAGCCTTTCTTTGAAAAGAAAGTCTATGCTCCGATTGTTGGCATGTTAATCAGCGGTCTCTTCCGCTTTGTCTGCTCTTTCTTCTCAGGCTGCATTGTCTGGTCACAGCTTTCTGACTTCAGCGGAAAGAATCTGGCTCCGGATTTTTCAGCCGGTGGAATCATTTACTCCATCACCTATAATGGTGGCTATATCCTTCCTTCCATTGCTTTAAGTGTCTTTGTCATTGCTTTAGTTGCAAAACCGATATTTAATCTTCTTAATTTGAATCAATTGAGAATCTTAGCACCTAGTAACTTAGATGTGAACAAAGAGGTTGTCAGTAAGATTTCTTTCACTTCCTTAGAACCTATTTATATTGGTTCCGCTTTAGTATTAAGCATCGTTGGGAGCATTCCGGCTCTGAAGATCTATTGGATGGGCTACTTCTCTTTAGTCATGTCTGTTGCTCTTTTGGTCTTTTCAATTGTGATGATCATCAAGTCCTACAAAGGAAAAGAAGCGGTTTATCCAGAAGGCAGTTGGATGAAGAAATTCAAGAATCCTAAATCCATCTATTATTTGTTTGGTCTTAGCGCTTTGATTATTTTAGGAATAAGTTTATTAGCAATACTCAGCTACTACACCTATGGAGCAGAGACCTACTATGTTGCCGAAGAAGTTTCATCCCTAATCTAACAATTAATTTTTGAAATAGACCCATAAAGATTTATAATAGGTTTAAATCAGCTTTGATTTAAACGAGAGGTGTTCTTATGGATCAGGCAATCATTGGTTTAACTACCAAATTCAATGGCTACGGGATGGCGCTGTTTGTTTTAGTAACGACTTTGATAGCCGGCTTTTTAGCGGCCATCATTGGTTTGGAACGAGAAATGAAGGGACAGGCAGCTGGTTTAAGAACCCATGTTCTTCTGGCAGTGGGCTCCTCCCTGATGATGACTCTTTCTATCTTTGCCTGTAATTGGGCGATTGCTGGCTATACCGGCACTGATCCGACTGATATCACGATGTGGAAGAATTATGATTCCACCCGTATTGCCGCCGGTGTTGTTTCCGGCATTGGCTTTCTGTGCGCTGGAACCATCATCAAGAATGGAGTCTCCGTCAGAGGACTGACCACTGCCGCTACCTTATGGCTCTGCGGCGGAATAGGCTTAGCTTGTGGCGCTGGGTTCATTCTGGAAGCCATTGTCACTACCTTTATTGCTCTCTTCTTCCTTTTAGGATTGATCTGGGTCGAAAAAGCCATGGATAAGAAATCACCGCAGGTTCATATGATTGTGGCAGCCAGTGTTCCGGTCTTAAAGGAAATTCATGAAGTGGCTGACCATAACCGTCTCATCATCAAGAACATTATCTCCGAAACCATCAAGGACGAGAATGGAAAAGACTTTGTCGACATCACCGTTTTCTTCGCTTTTAAATCGGATTTGGCCAGTATCAGTGATTTCTGCGAAAACTTTGCCGGGAATACGGCAGTCTATCATATTAAAGGCGGAAAATTCGATAAGAGGTCCTAAGCTTTCTTAAAAAGCAAATCCCGGTTAGGAGGACTAGCCGGGATTTTTTATTGTGTTTTTTTATTTTGAAAGAGGAATCATGAAGAGCGGCTCATTTAAGGTGAGAGTATGGTCTTTAATAGTGATTTCCTCTTTTGTCAGGTAATCTTGGTATTTGCCATCAATTAAGCAAGAAGAAGTAAACTGAATCGGTTTAGTGGTTAAGTTGAAGAGACCGAATTGATAGGATTGGTTTTTAAAGGTATTCTTGATCAGCAAAGTCCCTAAGGAAGATTCAAGACAGGTTGACACTAATAAGGAATTATTTTTTTCTTCATGTTTGTACTTAATCAAAGCTTGGAATAAGGTTGCATATGCAGCTGTCGGCTTATTGAATAGAATGGTTTCTTTCTCAAAAAGACTAGGCTGCACTACATCCTGACATTCCTCTCCGTTATAGATGAAAGCCGGTCCCCTCGTAAAGAAGGAAAAAGCCAAAAGGTTATCATGCAAAGGCGGATAGGAAGTATAGCTATTGATTCGGGGATAGTCATGGTTTTCAATGGCTCTCATTACGGATCCTTTTTCTTCAATGGAACTGGCTTCCACATTGAAGGCAGCCTTATAGGCTTCTAATTCCTTTGAATCAAAGGAATGAAGATACTGTTTCAGGTAGTGCCAGGAAGCGTAATGATAAACAATATCGACCCCATTAGAGACCAATTCCTCATTGGAGTAAGCCTTATAGCCTTGTTCTCTTAAGTAAAGAATGAAGCCCGTGTCTACGGCTTCACCGATAAAACATATATTCTTATTTTGTTTCTTCAAGGCTTGCTTAGCTTTCTTGAAAAAAGACGGATTAATCAAAGAAGCCACATCAAAACGGAAGCCGTCTACTCCTAAAGAGACATAGAAGCTAAGGACTTTGACAAGATAATCTTCCAGTTCCTTGTTGTTATGATCTAAATCCGTCACATCAGACCAATCCTTGCACTTGCGGATTAAATTACCTTTTTTATCTCTCAGAAAGAAATCCGGGTGAGATTTAAGTAAGACACTGTCATTAGCACAATGGTTAAAGACCATGTCCAGTATCAGAGATAGTCCTCTTGAATGGATTTCCTTTACTAAAAGAGAAAAATCCTTCATGGAACCAAAATCCGGATTAATAGATTCGTAATCACTGATGGAATAAGGTGAACCAATAGTTCCTTTTCGACCTAATTTTCCAATTGGATTGATAGGAAGAAGCTGGATAGCATCAACGCCCAAAGACTTGATATAATCGAGTCTTTTTATGAAAGCGCTTATATTGCCTTCGGCTGTAAAGTCCCTTAAGAAGACCTGATAAGCAACTTTTGAATTATACAATTTGAACATAATTTTACCTCAAACAATATTTTATCAACAAAAGGACTGTTAGGCGAAACATATTGAAATTATCGAATAATATTGTAAAATATGAGTAAGTAGGTTTCTCAAAAAAGGTCTTATCAAAATGAATTACAAAGATAGAATCGCTGGTGTCTTGCTCCCTATTTCCTCACTTCCTTCCCCATATGGAATCGGTACCTTAGGAAAAAGTGCGTTCCAATTTGTTGATTTCCTTAAGGCCTCTCAAGCCAAAATCTGGCAGATGCTTCCCTTGAATGTCACAAGCTATGGAGATAGTCCCTATCAGTCACCTTCTTCCAATGGGTTGAATTACTATTTCATCGATTTTGATATCCTCAATCAGAAAGGCCTTTTGAAAAAAGAAGAATATCAGGATGTGGATTTCGGTTCCAACCCTTATAAAATTGACTACGGCAAACTGTTCTTAAACCGGGTTCCGGTTCTGAAATTGGCTTTCAATCGTTTTGATGAAAACAATCCTGAGTTTGTGGCTTTTGAGAAGAAAGGCGAATACCGCGACTTTGCCTTCTTTATGACCTTGAAAGTC
>JBAXZY010000065.1:0-8586 GCA_041670045.1 Bacilli bacterium
TAAACCACACACGGCAAGTAAAGGAAGTAACGTCTTTGTAATTCGATTTTTCATATTTTTTTCCTTTCAACAGGCTTTAGCGAACATCATTATGTTTTTAACTGGAAGGGCTTTCAATGAATTATGCGTAATCTTGATTTTTTAGTTCGAAATCTTATAAAAGCAGACTTTTTTAATTAAAACAGCCTTTTTAGGTGATTTTTTAAATCCTAATAGGGAAGAATTCAGAAATGTAAGGGAGGAAAAATAAGTTTTCGAATAAAAACAGTAAGATTTCGCTATAAAGCTTGTAAGCGGTTTACAACTAATCTAGAATTGCTATGGCTTTAGCGAAAAGACGGACAGTTTTTGTCCATATAAAGGAGATTATCTAAATGAAAAAGACATTTGTTAAGATTCCGATGGTTATGATGCTTGCCTTAATGATTACAGGATGCGGAGCTACTACAGCTTCGAACTCTGGATTGTCTACTAGTGGAAACTCTTCCACCACCGAGGATGGTGGATTCAGTTTTGTTCATCCTTCTGCTGAAGTAAGCAGCTCTGATAAGGTTTCTTCCTCTTCTTCATCTGTTCAGCTCAATATCAATGTCTTGGCAACTATCAATGCTAACAAGACTATCGATGATCCCTATCTTGTGGAAGCCGAAGATTGTGACACTTCTGGGTGCACATTACAGGCCGGCTGCAGTTCCTTCTTCGAAGAACCTCCGTCTACAATTCCGACAAGCGGCGGTGAATGTATTGCCTGCATCAGCGCTCCAAGTATCTTAGCCTTCAAGATTGATGTCAAAGGAACCTGCGATATTGCTTTCTATACTGTTGCAGCCAAATATGAAGATCCCTGGAATTTAGATGGCAATGTTTCTTATTATCTTGATAGCAATACTCCCTTTGTCACTGGCTATTCTGCTTTTGGTCATACAACTGAAAATATGTTCTATAACTGGAAGACAGTTGAATTAGGAACTACTACTGGTGTGACTTCCGGTGTTCATCAATTCAATATCAAAGTCTTAGGCTCATTCCCGAATACTGATTGCTTCAAGATGGTTGTTACTAACTATACTGCAGCCTAGTTATAATAGTTATTTACTTTTTTTGTCGTACTTATAGAAAGAAACATTTCCTCTATTAGTTTTAATTTGGCCCTAAAGGAGGGTTTAACGTGAAACGTACAACAGCAGTCATCAACTTTTCAACCATTGCTATGCTTGCAGCTGTTCTAGGTATTGGTAATGCCGTAGCTTTTAATTATGGTGGTACTATTGACCTTTATCTAAGCAAAAGCGAAACAAATTATGATACTGATGAAGTGAAGAATGCTATGTCTCAGGGTAAGGATTTAGCCGTTGAAATCTCTGAGAATGGTTCTGTTCTTTTAAAGAACAGCAACAATTGCCTGCCTCTTTCTTCTCCTAACATCAACATCTTTGGCTGGGGCGGATCCGATAACGGCTTCCTCTATCAGGGAGGCGGTTCATCGCAGGGCGGATATGATACTGATAAAGTATCCTTGTATCAAGGATTCAGAAATGCCGGATTCAATGTCAATGAATCCCTTTGCTCTGCTTATAATAACCTCTCCTATCGAAGGGAAGGTGCTCCTGATAGCGATCAGTTCTCTATTTATTATCGTCTGTATGAGCCAAAGGAAACCTTCTACACCGACAGTCTAATGAATGAAGCCAAAAGCTTCTCTGACACAGCTGTCATTGTCTTATCAAGACGTGCAACTGAAGGTGATGATTTACCTAAGTGCCAATATGATGAAAACGGTGTACAGGATACTAGCCGTAATTATTTAGCTTTATCAGACAGAGAAGCTTTGATGGTCAGCAAAGTGACCAGTAATTTCGATAAGGTCATTGTTCTTTTCAACACTTCCGCTCCTATGGAAATGGGATTCCTTGATTACAGCGGCATTGATGCTGCCTTATATTGTGGATATCCAGGTTATTATGGTGCCACCGGTATTGTCGATATCTTAAATGGTGGAACTAACCCGTCTGGAAAGATGGTTGATACTGCCGCCTATGATTTATCAACAGCTCCTTCTTATATCAATGTTGGAAATGAGGCTACTCACAACTATTCCGGACGTGGTGGCAAATACACTGACTATGCTGAAGACATCTATGTTGGCTATCGTTGGTATGAGACAGCTGATTCTGAAGGTTATTGGAATGGCATGTCTCTTAATAGCTATGGTCAGCAGAAATCAGGATATGACGCTATTGTTCAGTATCCTTTCGGGTTTGGTCTAAGCTACACTTCTTTTGACTGGACTATTCTCAGTGAGAAAGTAGGTGATGTTGATTTCACCTCAGCCACTTCTTTGAAGTCCACTGATACCGTTACCGTTGAAGTCTGGGTCCAGAATACTGGAACCAAGGCGGGAAAAGATGTTGTTGAACTGTATTATCAGGCTCCTTATACCAAAGGCGGAATTGAGAAGAGTTCAATTGATCTGATTGATTTTGAAAAGACCGGTCTTCTTGATCCTGGTAAAGGTGAGAAACTTACTCTGAAGTGCCGTTTAGCAGACATGGCTTCTTATGATACCTATGATAAGAACAATAATGGTTTCATGGGCTATGAACTGGAAGGCGGTAAATACAACCTCTCTTTAAGAACCGATTCTCATACTACTAAACAGATCAACGGAAAAGCAGCCGATATTGCTCTCAACATTCCTACCGGGGGATACAAGTATGATACAGACCCCGATACCGGTGCTAAAGTTTCAAATCACTTTACCAATTACACTAATTCTACTTCCGGTGCTTCCAGCACCATTGATGAGCCTCAGGCTACTTATGCAATCTCTATCGATGGCAATGATTCTGATTCCAATTACAACCAAGGCATCTCCTATTTGACTCGCTCCGATTTCAATGGAACTATGCCAAAAGAGACTTCAGTCAGAACAAGTACAAAAACCTTCAATGACAATGTCTTTAAGGTTCATGACCCTATCAACAATGCTGAAGATACAATGCCGACAACTAGTAGCACTGAAACTAGTTACACCATCAGTGATGTTAAAGGTTTAGCTTATGATGATGAAAAGTGGACTAAACTGGTGCAGCAGTTAAGTGTCGAAGAATTAGGTAACCTCTCAGCTGGTGCCGGTTTTGGTACCATCGCCATTCAAAGCATAGGTAAACCTAAATGCACAGATAGTGATGGCGGTACTGGTTTCACTTCCGGAGTCTCGACCGGTGAAGGCGGACACGCTGTTAAATATCCGGCCGCTAACGTCTTATCTCAGACTTGGGATTGGAAGGAAGCCTATAAGTGGGGACACGCAATTGGTACTGAAGGACAGGCTTTGAATATTCAGGGCTGGTATGCACCAGGATGCAACGTTCATCGCTCTCCATTAGGTGGAAGAAACTTCGAATATTTCTCTGAAGATGGATTGATGTGTGGTACTTTCGTAGGCTGGACTGTAAAAGGTGCAACTGAAAACGGAGTCTATTGCTACACTAAGCATTTCTGCGGAAACGACAGTGATGCTGGACGTAATGGTCAGTTTAAGTGGATGACTGAACAGTCATTACGTGAAATCTATTCCAAACCGATGGAATTAGCTGTTAAGCTTGGTGGCGCTAATGCCGCTATGATCTCAGTTGATCGTATCGGCTCTGTCAGAGCTTCTGGATCCTATGCCTTATTGACTGACTTGTTAAGAAACGAATGGGGATTCAAAGGTTCTTGCATCACTGATTACTATCAGGGCGGCAACGTCAATGATGTGGATGAAAGTATACGTGCCGGTTGTGATATGGCTTTAAATCCTAATGGTACTTATAAGCTCTTCGATGATTACACCAGTGCCACTAGTGTCATTGCTCTGCAGAAATCAGCTCACAACATTCTATATACCTATGTTGATACCGTCTATCGTACAGCTACTGCTACTGGTGTTGATATTGATTCCGCTATTGGATCTGCAACCACTACTAATAAGAAAGACGGAACGTGGTGGAGACCGACCTTGATAACTCTTGATGCTGTCATCGCTGCTGGTTTAGCTACTTGGGCCGCCTTATCAATCTACTTCACTTGGTTTAGAAAGCCTAAGGCTTCTACGAAGAATGACAATAAGGAGTCCAACTAATGAAAGAAAAGTTTAAGTTAGGTATTTACCAGGGGATCGCCACATTAGCGGCGATCCTCGTAGTTCTGTTCTGCCTTCTTCCAGCCTATGTTGAGAAAGATGCTTTTTCTCTAAGTGACTTCCAAATCATCTTCGGAAATGAAAGAACTGATGCTAACGGAGTTTTGATTTTTGCTTTGATTGTCGTTATCTTAGCTATTCTTGTCGACTTGGCTGGAACCATTCTCTCCTTCTTAGGAAAATTAGATGACAAATGGTCCACTATCTTTGGAATTACCGGAGGAGTATTGATCCTCGTAGGTGGAATCATTCTTACCTGCTCGATCTTAATTACCGGTCTTGACAAAGCCAATTCTGAACTGGGTTTGATTCAGGGAAACTGGTCAATTGGCATAGCCAACTTCTTAGTAATCATCTTTGCTTTGATTTCCTGCGGATTCAACTATCCTTCTGCGATGATCATTCTTCATCATAAAGACTTATTGGATAAGCATCAGAATAAGAATGACATTAAGCCAACAGAAGCCAAATAAGTATTAGATTTTAATTCTATCTGCAAGTAGACTATAATTTAGATACGAAAGGGCCTGTCAATGTTAACAATTGCGGTAATCGAAGATCAGCCAAAAGATTGCGAAACCTTAAATGGTTTCTTTGATAAGCTCACCAAAGAGGAAGGCAAGAGGTTTTCTCTTGCCTTCTTTCATACTGGTGAGACTTTTTTGGATCATTTTCAGAAAGGCCAATATGATTTAATCCTGATGGACATTGAATTAGGTCAAGGCATCAATGGTCTAGAAACTAGCAAACGCCTACGAAAGATTGATGATAATGTCATTCTGATTTTCATGACTAACCTAGCCCAATATGCTATAGATGGTTACCAAGTGAATGCTTTTGATTACTGTGTCAAGCCAATCACTTACTGGGATTTCAAGACCAGAATCAAAAATGCTCTATCCCGGATTGAGAAGAAACATAAAACCAAAGTTCTCATTAATGCTGAAGGCAATAAGAGAGTGATTGAGGCTACTAATATCTACTATATAGAAGTCGACAATCATCTTCTTATCTACCATACCTCTGAAGGAGACTTCCAATCTTATGGTTCTTTGAAGGAAGAAGCAAAAGAATTTGCTGGCCTGGATTTTGCTAAATGCAATTCCTGTTTCTTAGTTAATCTAGCTTATGTGGAGAAGGTTGATGGTTTTGATGCCACAGTAGCTGGCAAAAAGCTTCTGATTTCTCATCCTAAAAGAAAAGAATTCTTAGATGCTTTGAATAAGTACCTGAGTCAATCATGAACTTCTACCCAATATCATCACTGTTCTTTTATCGATTGATATTCATGGCTTGGCTTCTCTTTGGAGAAGGATTGTTTTTATTTCGGATGAAGAGGAAAAATCATTTTCCATTAAGGCTGACGGCAGCTATCATTCTTTGCTTTGGCTTTGCAGCCGCGTTTCCTATTCCAACTGGAAATTCCTTTTATACAATGTTTATGTTTTTCTGTATGTTTATCTTCTCATACTTAATGACACTTCTTTGCTTTGATGCAAATTGGAAGACTCTTTTATTTGCTTCATTGTGCGGATATACAACTGAACATATCAGTTATGAACTCTATCAGGGTATATTCAATATCATCAATGCAACCACCAATATAGCCCATGGAGGACTATATGACAATGAAACCCTGTCTTTGTTCAGTGGCCCCATTGAAATGGCCGTTTACTTCATCAGCTATATTGTCATCTATTGGCTGGTGTTTGTTCTTTGTGCTACAAAGATCAAAGGCTCTGAAGGATTAGGAGTAAAAGGTGGGACGGCAGTGATATTAGGGGCTCTATTCTTAGCCTTGGATATCGTCTTCAGTTCGATGGTTTCCTATTACTCTACTATTCATTATGATGGAATCTATATGGGTTTTGTGGCATTTTTGAATGTTGTCTGCTGCGTAGCGGCTTTGATTGGTTTGTTCCAGCTGTTCTATCAAAATAGAATCAGTAAAAACTTAGAAGTAGTCAATGAACTCCGTAAAGAAGAGAAATCGCAGTATGAATTAAATAAACAGACAGTGGATCTAATCAATATCAAATGCCACGATCTTAAGTACCAAATCAGAGAGATGGGAAATAAGACTGCTATGTCTCCGGATGTTGTGGAGAACATCACTAAAGTCATCAACATTTATGATTCAGCTATCAAAACCGGAAACAAAGCTTTAGATGTGGTTTTATCTCAAAAGAGTCTGTTCTGCAGTCAGCATCAGATCAAATTCAATTGCATTGCTGATGGCTCAGCTCTTTCTTTCATGAGTGAGTCAGATACTTACTCCTTGTTTGGTAACATCATTGATAACGCTGTAGAAGCAGTTAAAAACCTAGATCCTTCAAAAAGAATGATTACTTTGAGAATTAAGAAGGTTGGAAACTTAGTGTCCATTTCTGCTCAAAACTGCTATGAAGGTAAGATTACCTTCAATGATGGTTATCCGGTGACTCAAAAAGCTGATGCCCGTTACCATGGCTTTGGTCTTAAATCAATTAAGATTGTCTGTGATAAATATAACGGCACCTTGTCTCTTGATTCATCTAACCAGACCTTCACAGTTGCTATCTTATTTACGATTGATGAAAAAGGCCTTCAAAAGCAGGCTGAATAAAACACTCATTCATTAATAAGAGTATTGATATTGCTTTGATAGTATTTCCGATCAATCTTCCCATTAGGATTGGTTTTTAGAATGGCTTCCTTTTTAATGACAGCAGGCATCATATAGTGAGGAACCTTACTGCTTAATTCCTTGTTAAGAGCATCTTCTTTAGTCTTTCCAGTATAGAAAAGAATGATACTGTCAGTGATGGAATCATAGACGCAGACAGCGTTCATGATTCCATCAATCATTAAAACATTGCTTTCAATTTCACCTAATTCGATACGATAGCCTAAGTGCTTGATCTGGAAATCAATTCGAGAAGCAAACATCAGTCCACCTAAATCATTGTAATAACAGCAATCCCCGGATTTATAACAAATACAGGGGGTTTCCTTGCTTGGATCAGAAACAAAAGTCTTAGCGGTTCTAACCTTGTCTTGATAATATCCTTCCGAGACAAAAGGACCGGAAACATACATTTCACCTTTCTGATTAGGTTCTTTGATTCTTTGGTGCTGATCATTTAATAAGAAGACATCAAGTCCTTCACAGGTTTTGCCTATTGGAAGAACATCGTTGTCTTTAAAGTCTCTATTTACTACATAGTAAGTACAGATGTCAGTCGTTTCAGTGGGACCAAAAAGATTGGCGTATTCAGCCTCTGGTATTTTGCTTCTGAAGTAGTTCAGCCAAGGCAACTGCATAACTTCTCCGGCAAAAAGAACAAGTTTCAGATACTTAGGCAATATATAGTCAAAGAGTTGATAGTATTTGATGATACTGAATACTGATAACACCCAATAGATGGTGTTGATATGGCGATCATTGAGATAAGTAACTAACTGAATTGGGAAAGAGAAATAGGATTTAGGAATAATATCAAGTTCAGCTCCACTTAATAAAGCCCCATAAAAATCCGTTACTGACATCGAGAAATTGAAAGGTGTCTGATTACCAAAGATATTGTCTTTTGTAATTTTAAAAGCATTAACAAACCAAGTAGTATAGGTGATTACATTTTTATGGGTAATCATGACACCTTTCGGTGTTCCAGTTGATCAGAAGTAAACAGCACATACAGAAGATCGTCTTCATTAATCTGTTGTTTTCGTTCTATTACTGCCTTCTCATCCAATGCTTCTGCTTCCAGTTCCTCTCTTATAAGAACTTGAGTAGCTGGAAAATCATTTTTAATCAAAGAAGAAATCTTTTCAGAATTCTTAGTATCAGTTAGAAGGAAACGAGGATTCAAAGAAGACAAGATCTTCTTAATTCTTTCATATGGGGAGTTTTCATCTAAAACCACATAAAAACAATCACAAGAAGCTATAGCAAGCATAAGTTCAACAGTATAAATAGATTTATCTATAAAAATAGCAATTGGTTCTTTATTAGCATCTTTTTTAATCAAGGAGGAAGCAACTTTATCAACATTGTTCTTCAATTGCTGATAAGTGAAAGAAGAAGACAAATCACGAAAGGCATATTTGCCTGGGTTTTTCTGACTTTGATAGTCCAGATAATCAATTACAGTTTTCATTAATAGCTCACTTAGATATAGTCCAGCTTTTAGTATAAACTAATCTTTTAATGAAATATACAAAGGCTCAAAAACAATCAATGCTAAATACCCTGAATTCAGGAAATGTTGTTGGAAGCTATTGTTTTTTTCAAATTCCAAATCACCAAATTAAGTCATGGTGCAAGAAGCAAAGACCAAGTATGGAAAAACAAAATCATTAAATTCAGTAATTGGAGATTCTTCAAATAACATCCATTATGGTGTTAAATTATCAATCAA
>JBAXZY010000066.1:0-8459 GCA_041670045.1 Bacilli bacterium
ATCATCATTGCTCTTATTCCTCTTTCGCTTAAAGGCGTTCCTTACAAGGAGGAATCAGCCGGAAAGATACTTAATAGAAATCTCCTCATTTACGGATTGGGAGGAGTGATTGCACCTTTTATCTTCATCAAGCTGTTTGACATGATGTTTCTTGCCATGGGAGTGATATAGAAATATGGAAGAACCAAAAAAGGATGAGCCTCTCAAAATAGAAGCAGAGGAACATGAAAAGAAGAAGCGTTTTTCTACCCTTAGGGCTGCTTTAATTTGCTTTGCCTCTATGAGTGTTCTTACAGGAATCATCTATCCTGTTACAGTGACAGTCATCTCACAGGCAGTATTCCCATATCAGTCAAACGGCTCGCAGATAACAGTGACCTTGAAGGATGGATCGAAGAAGACGTACGGAAGCGAACTGATAGGGCAGAGCTATGAAAACCCCATTCATCTTTTCGGAAGGGTTAACCTCGGCTCACCATCAAATCTGTCGCCTACATCAGACGAATATAAGGCCCTCCTTGCAAAGAGGGTCCAGGAACGAAAAGAGAAGCTATCAAAGATTGGATACGAGGAGTCAGGAATTCCTCTAGAGCTTCTCACTAGCTCAGGAAGTGGAGTAGATCCGCATATCTCTCCAGAGACTGCCTATTTTCAGGTTCCTGTCATCGTGAAGGCAAGAAATCAGGCGTCAGGATATATGGACGATTCTCAAAGTAATCTCACGCAAGAAAATGTCAAAGCCATCATAGACAAGTATACTGAAGGCAGGTTTTTGGGGCTGTTTGGAGAAAAGAGAGTCAATGTACTGCTTGTGAATCTCTCTTTGGATGGAGAACTCTAGATGGAAAAAGGAAGACTGAAGATCTATTTTGGTTATTCGGCCGGCGTAGGCAAGACCTACATGATGTTGAAGCAAGCAAAAGAGCTTAAAGATGCTGGAACTGATGTCGTCATTGGATACATCGAACCCCATGGAAGAAAAGACACCGAAGAGATGGCGGTTGATTTTGAATGCATTCCATATAGGCAGATACCATATAAGGGAATAATGCTCAACGAATTCGATGTTGATGCAGCCATTAGAAGACATCCCCAGCTGATTCTTGTGGATGAGCTGGCTCATACCAATGCCATAGGAAGCAAGAACAGAAAACGATACCTTGATGTGCAGGAGCTTCTGAATCAGGGAATCGATGTCTATACCACAGTCAATGTCCAGCATCTTGAAGGCGTACATGATCTTGTCGGCGCTGTCACAGATGTCGATGTCAATGAGAGAATACCTGATTATGTCTTTGACATGGCAGATGAAATAAATCTTGTTGATATTGAACCTAATGCTCTCATTGAAAGAATGAGAGAAGGCAAGATCTATTCAAAAGGAAAGGTCCAGCTTGCACTGTCAAACTTTTTCAAAGAATCCAATCTTTGCTCATTGCGTGAATTGGCAATGAGAAGAAGTGCTGATAGAATTGAGATGAAGACAAACAACGGTGCTCTGAAGACAAGGATCCTGGTCCTTATCTCGCCTTCTCCATCATCGGCCAAGAACATCAGAGCTGCAGCCAGAATGGCTGAAGCATACCATTGTCTTTATACAGCTATGTATGTTGAGACAAACGGTGAGCTTTCAAATGATTCCGCCACCTCAATAAAGAACAACATGAAGCTTGTTAAAGATACAGGCGGAACGCTGATAGTCAAATATGCTGAAGACATCGTTGATGCTGTGAGCGAATATGTGAGAGTCACCGGAGTCAATGAGCTGATTATCGGAAAGACATGGAAGACATTGGGGAAAAAGGATTCTCTTGAAGAAAAATTCATCGCATGCATGCCTTACTTGGAAGTGATGATAATTCCGGACAGCGATCAGATAGGAAAAAAGAGATTTCATCCCATCAAATCAATAAGACATTTCTTCCTTTCCAAATCAAGAATCAGGAAAGAGAATCATATGGCAAACACCATAATCAATATCCTGAATTCGCTGGCCTATGAAGTGGAACAGACCAATAATTCTGATTCTATCGAGGATTCACTATGTCAGTCTTTGAGCAGAGACTTCAGCAGAAGCTGCATGGTTCTATCAATAAGGAAATCAGTCGCCTACAGTCAAAACGGGGAAGATATATCCCTCTTCAAGTCACCCAAAGAGAGAGCTGTCATCAGCTGGGTCTGGACAAACAGGCTTCCCGCAGGATGCGGCACTGATACAATCAGGGAAGCTGAAGGAATCTATTTTCCTTTGGTCAAAAACAATATGGCGGTTGCAGTCATCGGCTTCTCATGCCGGAAAGGCAAGATGTCTGTGACAGACAGGCTGATTTTCGATCAGCTTACAAACCATCTGGCTTTATATCTTGATTATTACGCTCCACAGGATATCGTCTTACGTAATCAGGATGACATCAGACAGGACCAAACGACGGAACAAAATGCATAGTAATTTAGTCGTCTAGAACCTAACAATTAGTCTGATTCTACCGGATTATTTAAGAAATACAATTTATTCTTTGCAAACAAATACAAACGAAATTGCAGGGAGTTTTTTCTATTTTCAGTGAAGATATTTTCACTACTGAGAATGGAACTTTCTGGTACTTTGGTTCAGGAAACTGATGGTAATAGATAGCTATCGGGAGGCCTTTTTGACCTAACCAATTAGCTGATTGACAATATAGCATATTTTGCTTTATATCTTTCAATCAAAGCCGAACCATCATAGCTAGCTTTCTAACCTACTAATATTGTTGTACAAGCCATTTTATTATCTCTTCTTTTAGTTTCGAACTATTAAAGATGGTTTTCTTTCTTTTGTCATCTAATAAGTAAAAAGCCAAGTGGCAAAGAATCGTTGCCACTTGGTTAAAGTCCTGAAAACGATTAATGAAAGATTCTCCTAGTAAAGATCGTAAACATTTTCAGAAAGATAGAGTCAGAAAAAAGACATCTCATTTTAATGGAACCGTCAATCGAAAAATAAGAGAGGGATAAACTAAAGTGTTGCTGGCAGATAAAACAGCTTTTTAATCTTCACGTTGCATTGAGACTGTTCGAAGGTCTTATTGATACAATGTGACAATCAACTTCTGTTGGAATTCCTGAACCGTCATAAAAAAAACATCTGAGGATTTAAAGGAGTAATACCCAGAATTGTTTGGATTCTATCTTTGTAGACTATGAAAATGGCAAAGATGCTTTTTAGGAATTCCCTCTTAGAAACAGCGAAAGACATTTTATTTCGGAATTATCCCCAGAAGATTAGACGTTAAAGCAATCCGCAACGCTTTAGTCAATCCTTATCTTTCCAATTGGTGGATTCTTGTTGGCTTATTATCCGTTTTTTAATTATTCTGCTATATGCTAGATGCTGGGAGAACAATTGTTTCTTCACTTAATGAATAAGGCTTATCAGTTGTACAGAGAATGCAATTGGTATTGGGTAATAACTTAGAAGACTTTAGGATGTTAAATGATTTTGTGTTTTTTAAAGAAAACTGAATTCCAGATTTAAATTCGACAGAAGAGATCGTTCCGTTTTTTATCAAAACCAAGTCAATTTCATTTTGATTGGTATCTCGATAATAATAAAGAGGAATATCATCATTGAAGTTTAGATATGATTTCCTGATTTCATTAAAGAAGTATGTTTCAACAAATCTTCCTTTTAAAAAAGAAAGCTTTAATGTTTTAGAGTCTCTTATTCCGGCTAAGAAACAAGCTAAACCAGTATCAAAGAAATACATCTTTGGTCTTTTAACTACTCTTTTAGTGATACTGTTCTCATTATATGGAAAGACTAAATAGACTATTCCCATTTTCGAGAGTGTATCAATCCAGGTTTTAATTGTCGTTGAAGAAACTCCAATCTTTGATGAATAGTTTTCATAAACTAATTCTTCTCCAGTATTGGATGCTAGTAATAATAAGAAGTTTTCAAACTTTGTTTCATCTTTTATTTCTAAAACATCAGGGAGATCTCTTTCAAGGTATGTCTGTATATATGAGGAATAAAAAGAAGTGGTGTCTTTTAAGGGGTTATCATACAGCTCAGGCATGAAACCTTTGACGATAAATTTTAATAGCGCATCCTCAGATAAAAGAAAGTCTTTTGCTCTGTTTACTGATGAAACTTTATTTGGATAAAAAGGAGTTTCTTCTTTCTTTTGAATTTCACGCATGCTTAAGGGCGGCATTTTCAAGATATTTGCTCTTCCAGCCAAAGACTCTTTGGCACCTTCGAGTAATGCCTTAGAGTTTGATCCTGACAGTATATATAATCCGTTTGCGACTTTAGAGCCTTTTTCTAGACGAACTCTATTTACTATTCTTTCAATTTCCGGGAACAATTCCTTTGCTTTTTGTGCCTCATCAATGATTAAGGGATAAGGGTGCTGCTGAAGAAAAGATATCGGATCAGATTTGGCGGTATTTTTTTCTCTGACATCATCCAGGCCAACATATGAAAAGCCTTTTTTTACAAATTCGTTGTAAACCAGTGTGGATTTCCCCACCTGTCTGGGACCTGATAAAACAGTAACTGGAGACTGCTTTATTGATTCTTCGATTGTTTTAAGAATTGTTCTATTAATCATTTGTGTTAGCCCTCTTACTTATTAATCATTAATATTATATTAGTGAATTAGTAAAAATTCAAATACAACTTGTGAAAATCTCAAATACAACTTGAGATTTTACTAATATTATTGTCTTGTTTTTTTAAAAAGTCTTCTTTTTCTCCTTACTATGAAATTATTCTATTCACTGCAATTAGTTTAGTTCATAAACAACTTTGTATGGAAAAAAGACCCAAGACTGATGAATAGTTGCAGTAAAAGTGACTAATAAAAGACACAAAGCTGTTAACTTCCGGGTCTTTTATTATTAAACATGGTTCTCGGAAGGAGACTTGAACTTTCATGTTCTATAAATTATCTCCTCACTTATAAATTGGTATATTACGTTCCTTCTTAGGCATCTTTAACAGAAAGGTCGCCTGCCAAAAACTAAGGATTAACTCATTTTTTCGTATTGAGAGGTAACCATCAGTCTTTTTGAATGATGATTGTGGCTTCGGTTTCGCTTAATGACTCAACGTAGAAGCGATATGGGAAATTCTTCCCCGTATTGAAGGTTGGATAGTTTTGGAAGAACCCAGAGTAGTCGCTCATCTTGAAGCTATCGCCAGCATAGAAAAGGTCTTTTTCAGAGGCTGATTCTCCATCTTTTAAACAAGTTGCCTCCCCTCCTTCTTGAATGAGCCCAATCTGGTAAAAGTTTTCTAGGGTAATATTTCTGCTGTCCCATCATGACTGAAGTCATCAGTGTTAGCAGCGGCAATCTGCCAATTTTTCGTAGAGGGCGTGTAGGTATTGGAATCTACATACGTCCAATTATTCGTCTCCATAATACGGGAATCGACATGAAGGAGTTTCAGGCCAGGTTTAGTATAGACAAGAGGTCGGCTTTCGGTATATTTGGGCTTGGAATCAAGTTCATTAAGGCCCCTAGGAGTCGATAGTTTCAAAGTCAGCATCTCGTCGAAGGGAGTACCATTCCAATTATCGGGAACCAAAAGAATGACGTCATCTTGGGCTTGGCTCGATTTGATAGTGATGCGGGCATCACCCGTAACGACGATAGGATCGACCCAGCCAAAGCTCATCTTCGTCCACATGCTATGGTCGCCGATGTTGTAATCCATCATATCTATTTTGCCCATTGGGGCTTGATTTGAGGAGTCGTAATTGTAGTAATCGTTTGCCCCTAATAGGTGGCCTGTTTCGTGGATGAAGGTATGAGCGTCAATAACGTTTTTCCCCTCCTCGTCCATGAAATTTTGCGAGGCCCAAAAGAAGGCGTTGGCTATCGGGTTATCGATGACAGGGCTCTCTTTATAGTCCCAAAAAGTCCAAGCCCAGAAGATGCCGTGGTTGAGAGATGAGACCACTGCATAACTCGGGGTGCTGTAAATGAGATAAACGGAATCGATGAATCCGTTGGAATCGCTGTCAAATTCCTGACAGGTTGAGCCAGTCGCGGCTTTATAGGCGGAAACGGCATCCCTTAAGAAATCCAATACCACCGTGTATGGTTTATTCTTCATATCAGAAGCTTTGTATTGCTCGTTCGTATCGGGGTTGATGGGACGATAAATATCTCCAACCGTCACTGAGAAGTCCAGTTTTCCATAGCTGGATTTCGAATAATAGGAGGAAATGGACTCCCAATAGCCAGTTGTCCCATCTTCGTTATTGCCATTGCATAAGGTATTGATGTCGTCTTTAATGTCTGAGGCAAAAGGATAATCAGAGAATTCCACGGGAATGGCAAGCAGCTTCGAGTTCGTGGACTTTCCTGGGAGGGAATCTAAGGAACCGGTATAGTTGACTTTCTGCATGTCAATCTTATCAGTCACATGGGTGTCAACTTTGTAATTGTCGTTGCTTCCCCCACTAACTACAGTCAAATCCACGCTGTCTTTGATTTCCTTATTGTCAATAGAGGTGACCGTTATGGTGGCTTTTCCAAAAGAAAGGCAGGCGACAAAGCCTTTGCTATCGACCATTAAGACACTTTCATCGCTAGAGGAACAGGTATAGGTTTGATATGAGGCATTGGAGGGAGAAAAACTCACATCGAGCGACTTGAATCCGTTGGAATTAACGTTTGTTTCACTCTTATCGATGCTGATGGAACTCACAGCAACATAGGGAACCACAGTGATAGTGTTGCTTGTATCGCAAATTTCATCATCATAGATTGAGGTGATTGTTATTTCAGCGGATACAAGTGCTATGCCGTAAGCAAACCATTATCATCGATTGAGATGATGGAAGAATATTCTGTTTTGAAATAATGTTATCCTTACATTCGCTAAAGTTATCTTGATATCTTTTTTGAAATGCCTCTTGGATATCTTTAACAAATGACGTTTTTCTTGTTCGGTTATTATTCTTTAAACTAAAGCTCGTTAAAAACTTTTTTTCATTTTGCTTATTTTCACTTTCTTTGATTGGAAATAAAGTTAATCTTTTAAACAACCTATTGGAATTACAAAAACTCCATCTTCTCTTTTATATCCGTATTGACCACCAGTTATAATAATTTTTAAGTCTGGCAATCTTAATGGACATTGTTTTTCTTTTAAATTATATTCTATAATTAATTTTTCAATTTTTAGCAAATGCTTTGCACCATCTTCAATTTCAGCAGAACCCAATTTAACTTCGATCAGTGCAAATCTTCCATCTTCAAGATGTAAAACAAAATCTGATTCTAAGCCGTATCTATCATGATAATATGATAACTGTCCGCCCATAGATGAAGCATATATTCTTAAGTCTCTACAAACAAGTGTTTCAAAAATGAAGCCGAATGTTTTTAAATCAGTATTGAAATATTCAGGTTTTAGTCCTAATGAAGCGACGACTAATGATGGATCAATTAATTCTTTTTTGTTAGAAGCCTGTATCATAGCTTTCGATCTAATTGCTGGACACCATGCTTCCACATCTTGAATAATATATAGTTTCTTCAATGCGTTAACATAATCGTAATAAGATGTTTTACTCATTTCATAATTGGAATTAATATCCTTGAGTACTGTTTCGTTACTAGCAAATGTTGAAATGTTTCTTGCATAGCTCCTTAATAACATTTTTGTTAATGATTCATCTCTTGTTTTTTTATCAACCGAAGAAACATCAACTTTACAAACACTATTTAAATAACTTTTGGCTATTGAAAGACTTGCTTCTTTGTCCTTTAACATTACCGCTGCTGGCCAGCCACCTCTGCAAGTAGCATAGACTAAATCAGTAATGGATAAGTTTGATATGCATCCATTATTTAAAATGGCTTTATCATTAAACAATGATAATAAAGATATTGTCCCATTTGATTCTCTCGATTCGTATAAGCTCATCGGATACATGATAGTTCTATCAATCCTGCCAGTTCCACTATGAGAGATATTCTCATTATTCACTGAATTTGATCCAGTTAGAATATATTGTCCAGGTTCACTAATACGGTCAACTGATACTCGAACAGCGTCCCAGAGTGAAGGAGCCATTTGCCATTCATCGATTAGTCTTGGCTTTTCTCCGATTAGAAGTAACGATGGCGAAATATTTGCAGTTTGAAAATATTCAGTTTTCTTTTCCGGGTCTTGCATTTCAATATAACTTTTGGCAAGTTGTTTTGCAGTAGTGGTTTTCCCACACCACTTTGGCCCTTCAATTAAAACGGCGCCAAAGGCTTTTAATTTCAATGATAACTCTCTATCAAAGATTCTTTTGTAATACTCTTTCATGGTAAACCATTTCCTTCTTTATCAGTATGCCATAAAATAAATTTAAATCAAGTATAAATGAACCATTTTTATAATATCTGATGAACCAATTTTGTTCTTTTCGCTGAACTGATTTTATATATTCTAATAAATATTTTTA
>JBAXZY010000067.1:0-8409 GCA_041670045.1 Bacilli bacterium
CCTTCTGACAAACCGGATTTGGAAGACACTTTAGTTTGATAGCCTTCCGGAAGAGTCTGAATGAAGCTGTCAGCATTTGCTTTCTTAGCCGCTTGAATGACTTCTTCATCACTGGCAGTAGGCTTGCTATAACGAATGTTTTCCATTATTGTACCTGAGAAAATCCAAGTATCCTGAAGCACCATACCAAAGTTCTTCCTCAGTTCTGTTTTCTTTAAATCAGTTCCTTTAATGCCGTTATAAGTAATAGAACCGGCAGTAGGATCAAAGAAACGGAGCAGGACATTGATCAAAGTGGTCTTACCTGCACCGGTAGGTCCTACGATGGCAACTTTTTCACCCGCATGGATGGTTTCATTGAAATGCTCAATCAAATGCTGGTTAGGTTCATAGCTGAAGGACATATCATTGAAGCGGATTTCGGTTAAAGGCTGGCTCAGTTTTTCTTTTCCATTATCGACATCGTCTTCCTTCATTAGGAAATTATGGATTCTCTTGAAAGAGAAAGAAGCCGTTTCGAATTCGCTGAGAACGGAACTGATTTCATTAAAGGGCTTAGTGTATTCAGTGGTATAACTTAAAAAAGATGACAGGGATCCAATCGACATCGCTAGAATGGGGTAGGTGGAAGTATAGAGAATCATGATAATGCCGCTGATTCCAATCAAGGCATAGATGGTATTATTGACTAATCTTGTTGAGGGGTTAGTCCAACTGGCTGAGAACTGGGCTACTTTGCCCTCTTTTCTAAGATCTTCATCCGCTTTTTCAAAATCATCAAATGCCCGATTCTGATAGTTAAGGGACTGAATAAGAGAAGTGTTATTGATCATTTCCAAAGACAGGGCGTTTAGCTGGCTTTGAAGTTTAGCTTGCTTTTTAAAATGGGAATGAGAGAAATTAGCGACAAATTTGGAAACGACAATGCTTAAAGGTGAAAGCAGGATTACACCTAAAGCCAGTATCCAATTGACTGTGAACATCATAATCACAGTTATGAGAATTGAAAGTACTCCCTGAACCAGCTGCTTAAAAACAGAATAGATACCGTTAGCAATATTCTCAACATCTCCGATTTCATACTGAATCAGATTACCATGGGTATCACTATCCAGGTCTTTCACTGACAAGGTATTGAATTTAAGGAAAACATCGTTCCGGATTTGTCTGACCACATGCTGAGTCAGCAAAGAGACTTGGTATTCAAAGATGAAATCAAAGAAAACACCGAAGATAGCTAACCCTAAACAGATAGAAAGATAAAGGATTATCGACTCTTTGTTAACATCAACTACAAAGACGCCGTTAACTAGACTGCCGATTGCATCCAGTGACTTTCCAACAAGAAAAGGAACCATCAATTGGGCTAATAGGAAAATAAGAACGGATACAAAAGAAAGAGCAATCGTCTTTCTTTCCGGAGCTAGATAAGAAGCTAAGCGTGATTTAATAGTCATAATCAGGCCTCCTTCCTAGTTTGGGATTCAAAGGTTTCTAGATAGATAGGGCAGTTCTTAAGAAGCTCTTCATGCTTCCCTTTGGCGACAATGTGTCCGCCTTCCAAGACTAAAATCAAATCACAGTCCAAGACGGTGGAGACTCTTTGAGAGATGATGACTTTAGTTAAAGAAGGATAGTCTTTCTTAATATCCTCCCTAACGGTTTTATCAGTCAGCAAGTCAAGTGCACTAGTGGAGTCATCCATGATCAGCACTTCCGGATTAGCGACTAAAGCTCTGGCAATACAAAGTCTCTGCCTTTGACCGCCAGAGAAGTTCTTTCCCCCTTCTTCCACTTCATGGTCCAGGAAATCAGGATATTTGCTGACAAACTCATAAGCGGCTGATTCTTTCAAGGCTTTAATGATGTTCTCATCAGTGACATTAGGATTACTCATTTGGAAATTAAATCTGATAGTGCCTTTGAAAAGAACTGATTTCTGAGGAACTAAACCTATTTCCTGACGTAAGGAATTAAGCTGATAGTCTTTGATGTTAATGCTCTTATATTCAATCTCGCCTTTTGAGCAATCCAAGAAGCGTTCCATTAGATTTATTAAAGTTGATTTTCCGCTTCCAGTCCCGCCGATGATTCCTAAGCTTTGCCCTTTTCGCAAAGAAAAATTGATATCAGTCAAAGCTTTATTTCCACCATCTTTGTAAGCTAACTCTACATGGTTAAAGTTGAATAATTCTCCATTATTATTAATTTTTTTAGTTAAACCATTTTGCTGGTTAACAATAGTTGGTGTGATGCTCAGTAATTCATTGCAACGCTTATTTGATACTAATGATTTAGTGAATATTAGCACTAGGTTAGTTAATAAAACCAAAGTCTGAAAAATCTGATCGAGATAACTGACTTCGGTAATAATAGTAGATGGCAATAAGGCGTGCCCTAAAAAAGAGACGTTATCAGCCATAGCAAACCCACCTAATAAAACAACAGCAATTGTTGCTAAGGATACAACTGCGAAAGTCAGTGGGTTGATCCAGGCATTCATCTTGCTTACACGGATGGCTTCCTTTTCATATTCTTTTGTTCCGCTGCCAAAATTTGCTTCTTCATAATCCGTTTTATTAAAGGCTCTTACTACTCTTGAGCCTTCTAAATCATCACTGGCCATGGTTGATAAATCATCAAGCTTGGACTGAATGACAAGATACTGCTTAGAAGCCCTTTGCATGACGAAGAAAACAATAAAGAGAATTATCGGAATAATAGCTAAGAAGACTAAACCTATCTGCCAGTCAAGAATAAAGGAAATGATTAACGATCCTAAGATAATGAATGGTGCCCTGACTCCTAATCTAATGAAGAAGAGAACACCTTGCTGAACTTGATAGGAGTCCGCGTTCAAAATGGTCAAAGCTTTATTAGGGCCAAAGATTTCCAAATCCTTTTTGCTAAGAGAAAGGATTTGCTTATATAAAGAGTTTCGCATAGTTGTACCGACTTTAGTGGCAGCATAGGCGGCTATGTATTGGCAGACCATTGTCGTCATAAAGCCGATGATTCCCATCAAAAGAATGATGACACCACCGACGACAGCATAATTAAGGCTAGGATTATCTTTAATCCAAACACCAAATAAAGAAATGAAATCACCTAGAGCTGAGGAAATAGCGTCCTTAGAATTACCAAAAGAGAGATCAATGACTGCCTTCATAAAAAGAGGAATCAACAGATCAAAGACCGCTTCAATCATCTTAATCAAAGGGCCGACTATGAAAGCCCAAAGATTCTGCTTAATTGCTTGACTGACTTTAGTTACCATTATTGTTACTCGATTATTACTTAATTATTGTAAAGGAAACTTTTGGTCTTTGGCACTTTTTTGTTCATAGATTAAGTAAAGAATGGTTAAGACCTATATATATTAGGTACTTGATATATTCTAAATGTCATGTCAATACGGGGAAAATGCCAACGGATTTTAGAAAAAAGGCTAAGGAAACAAGGAATATCGGTGCCAATTCATCGTTTTATTGACACTCTTTTTTTAGTTGGGGTATAATACTACCGCCGAAGAGATTCGGCTGTTAGGACAGTCCTAGCACATTCTTAATTGAAAATTAAGAGTGGACCTGTGGTCCACTCTTTCTTTTTAAGGGGGTAACTGATGGAACAAACAGCACTAGACGAAGTCAGGCAAGTGCTCAAGAAAGCTGCTGATTCACTGAATCTCCAGTTCATTGATGCTAAGGTCATCACTGACAAAGAAAACGGTCCAACTTTGGAAATCTTTGTTGATAAGGACTATGCCATCACTTTGGATGAGATTTCAAAGTATACGGATGTAGTGACTCCCTTATTAGATAAAATGGGTGGAATCACCGATACCTACATGCTGGATATTTCTTCCGGCGGATCGGACAGAGAAATCCCGGAATCCGATGTTTCTAAACTGATTGGTCATTATCTTGATATCACTCTGAAAAAAGGAGATGAGAAGATAACAGCCAAGGTTCTGGATGCTTCAACGGATGGTTTTACAGCCCTTTATTTCATTAAAGGCCGTAAGAAACAGGTTAGTCTGAAGTTTGCTGATATTAAATTGTTGAAGATGGGCTACAAGGCCTAAGACAAATAAACATTCATATTGGAGGAATGATCAAAATGTCTGACGAAGAAATTAAAGACGAGAAGAATGTTGAAACGGTTCCGGCTGAAACGGAAGCTGTTGAAGAAACTGTCGAAAAGCCTAAGAGACGTGGACGCAAGAGTAAGAATACGGAAGATGCCAACAAAATCACTGGTGCCGTTGATACCAACAATTTTGAATTGGCAGCTGGCGAGATTGAAAAAGACAGCATGGTCAAGGCTAACGATGTAGCTGAGATCTTAGTTGCCACTATGGAACAGGCTTATCTTGAGTGGTCCTATCCGGGACTTTTCAAGGATAAGGACAGCGAAGATCCAGTCAAGGAATTGGTCAAGGCCCATGTCGTTTTTGATGACAACCTGACTTCCTTCAAGATTTATGATGTCAAGACCGTCTGTGAAGAAGACAACATCGTCGATGATTCTTATCAGATTTCTGTCGAAGATGCTCAGGCCGTCAAGCCTGATGCCAAGGTTGGCGACACCGTCGAGATTCCTTTTGATGTCAAGAACCTTGATAAGTCTTATGTCAGACGTGTCAAGCAGTTATTCCAGTCTAAGCTGAAGGACGCTTCCCGTCAGGCTATTTTATCGGTTTACTCTAACCAGATTGGTGGCTTAATCGAAGGAACAGTCACTAAGGCTGAAACTGGTGGTAAGGATGGAATCATTCCTACTTCCTATGAATTAACCTTTGGCAAGGCTTCCGGATTCTTAAAGAGAGGATCTTTAATACCTCAGGATCGTTTCGCTGTTGGCGAAAAGGTTTTGGTTTATTTAAGTGATGTTTCCGATAAGATGAATCCGCCTTCTTTGGTTATCTCCCGTTCCAACGAAAAGTTCGTTCAAAAGCTTTTAGAAAAGGCTGTTCCGGAAATCCAGAATGGCGAAGTCAAGATCAAGGCCATTGCCCGTGAAGCTGGCAAGAGAACTAAGGTCTTAGTTGAATCTACTAATCCTAATCTTGATCCTGTCGGTGCCTGTGTCGGACCTGAAAGTGCCCGTATCAGAACCGTCTTAGGTGAACTTAAAGGCGAGAAGATTGATATTCTCAAATACAACAGCAACAAGGCTTTGCAGATCATTGAAGCTATGAAGCCTTCCACGGTCATTGGTTTAACTTGCTTAGATGATTTCTTTGATTCCAATGTCCATTATGACGAAATCGAAAAGGAACCTGATTATGAGTTCCCGAAGATCACTGCTGTTGTCATGAACGGAAACCAGGGTGTTGCTATCGGTTCTGCCGGTGTCAACGTCCGTTTGGCTTCTAGAATCACCATGTGCACAATTTCTGTTTTACAGGCTGATGATGCCATCAAGCAGGGCGTTAAGTATACATTAGTGCCTGAAATTGAAAAGATGGTTGCTGATGAAAACGCTGAATTAGCTAAAGAAAATGCTCCTGTTGAAGGTGCTGCTACTGAAGCTACTACTGAAGCTGCCACAACTGCTGCTCCGGCTGCTGAGACTGTTCCGGCTGTTGAAACGGCTACTACTACAGCTGCACCGACTACTGAGCCGGCTGCTGTCGAAGCCAAGCCTGTTGCTGCAACTGAGGTTAAGCCTGTTGAAGCTAAACCTGCTGAAGTTAAGCCGGTTGTTGCTCCTGTTGCTGAAGCTAAGCCTGTTGTTGAAGCTAAGCCCGCTGAAAAGGTTGAGCATGTTGAGATTAAGAACAAACCTAAGATTTCTCTTGAAGAATTAGAGGAAGCTCTTACTCAGAAGAAAGGTCCGGCTGAAACCCGTTCCTATAAGAGAAGATGGAACAATCATGACGATCATCGTGACAACAAACCTGCTCCGACTGCTCCTTCTAAGGCTTCTACTGTTGCTGCTATGCCTATTTACACTGAAGAAGAACTCAAAGAGATGCAGGATAATCAGGAAAATTCCGACAACAACAATCAGGACTTCGATGATATCGATTTAGATCAGTATGATTCCGATAAGTATTACGATGATGGTTCTAACAGTAAGTAAAGGCCAAAAATGAGTCAAAACTCTTATGTTGTCCAAAGGATGGACTTACTCACAAGGAAGTCCTATCCCCGAAATAAATTGGTTAGATTAGTCTTGGTCGAGGGTAAGTTAACCCTCGACTTAGACTATAAATTACCAGGACGTGGTATTTATTTTCTAAAGGACAAAGACACAATCGAAAAAGTTTTCTCTAAAGGAGTTTTGAAACGTTTCTCAAAATCCACGGATTTCGTAGCTTTGGCTGAGGAGGTGAAGAAGACATGCTTAATCAAGAACAGTTGAATAAACTGAATTCATATTTTGGTTTTGCCAGAAAGAAGCATTCTTTGTTTGCTGGGATGGAACTTGAAGAACGTTTGAGCCGTCAGAAGATTTCCTTATTGATTATTCTTCCTTCCTGTTCTGACAAAAATAAGGATAAGCTCATCAATCGGGATGCTGATGATCCGGAGCTGAAAGTTCTTAACTATCAAGGAACCTATGACATTGCTTTAGCTTCAGGATTCAAGCTCTTAAAAGCAATTGGCGTTGGTGACGTCAATCTAGCTCATGCGATTTATGAAGTGTTGAGTCAGGAAGAGATGAATGGAAATGAAAAGAAGGAGGAGACGAAATGAGTAATTCCAATAATAAGAATCAGGCCGTTAAGCCGGCTTTTGGCAAGAAGGTTCAGGGAGCGGTCAAAGATGGCGTATTTGTTTATACTGGTGCCATCACTTTGGATCAGCTTTGCAAAAGAATCGGCATTAATGCCAGTGATACCATTAAGGCTTTCTTAATGGAAGGGAAGATGATTTCTCTCAACACCCTTTTAAATGATGATCTCATTGCTGAAGTTTGCATCAACAATAACCTCGACTTCAAGAAGGAAGCCGGCGGTGATATCGATGATTTCACTAAGGTTAAGATATTTGATAAAGATACTGATACCGATTCTCGTCCCTGCGTTGTCACTATCATGGGTCATGTCGATCACGGCAAGACCACTTTGATTGATGCCATCCGTCACAGTAATGTCGCTGGCGGAGAATTCGGTGGCATCACTCAGGAAATCGGCGCCTACCAAAAGACTATTGATGGCAAGAAGATTACTTTCCTTGATACTCCTGGCCACGAAGCTTTCACTGCTATGAGAGCTAGAGGTGCCTCCGTTACTGATATCGTTGTTCTAGTCGTAGCTGCCGATGATGGCGTCAAACCGCAGACTATTGAAGCTTTAGATCATGCTAAAGCCGCTAAGGTTCCGATTATTGTTGCTATCAACAAGATTGATAAACCTGGTGCCAATGCTGAAAAGGTTAAGTCACAGTTATCATCCTTAGGTCTTTTAAGTGAGGACTGGGGCGGTGATACGATGATGTTTGAAATTTCAGCTAAGAAGAATGTCGGTGTCGACAAGCTTTTGGAAGGCATCCTAACTTTAGCGGATTTGTTGGATTTAAGAGCTAGCGATGAAAAGCCGGCTATTGGCTCCGTCATTGAGGCTGAGCTTGATAAGAAGGAAGGTTCTAAAGCTACTTTACTAGTTCAGAACGGTTCTTTGCATCTAGGTGATTTCTTGGCTGTTGGTCAGTATTACTGCAAGGTCAGAAAGATGACCAATGAATACAATAAGAGTTTAAAGATTGCTGGTCCTTCCACTCCAGTTTCCGTCACCGGCTTATCCGGTGTTCCAGTTGCTGGTGATCGTTTCATGGCTTTTGCCAATGAAAAAGAAGCCCGTGCTGCTGCCAGTAAGCGAGCTACTGCTTTAATCGGTCAAAATGATCAGGGCGTTTCTTTAGCTGATGTTGCTACTGATGCTGCAAATGGTGCTACTCCTATCATAAACTTAATTGTTAAGACAGATACGCAAGGCTCTGCCGAAGCAATCAAGGCTTCACTAGAAAAGATTGATGTTCCTGGAGCTAAGCTTCAGGTTCTTCACTGCACCTCTGGTGATGTCACTCAAGGTGATTTGATTTTAGCCGGTGCCTCACATGCTGTCGTCTTAGCTTTCTCAGTCAAGGTTCCTGCTATGATTAAGGATCTTGCCGAAGAAAAGAAAATCGAAGTTCGTGAATACAATATTATTTATAAGCTTCTTGAAGATGTTGAATCCGCTTTGAAGGGTAAGTTAGCTCCGGTCTATCAGGAAGTTGTTTATGGTCATGCCGAAGTCAGATCCTTATTCTCAGCTAGCAAGGTCGGTCAGATTGCCGGTCTTTATGTCACTGATGGAAAGTTGACTAATTCCTCTAAGATTAGAGTCTTACGTGGCAAGGATGTTGTCTGCACAACTTCTTTATCATCTTTAAAGAGATTCAAGGATGATGCTAAGGA
>JBAXZY010000068.1:0-8218 GCA_041670045.1 Bacilli bacterium
AATAACCCCCTAAATGAAAAAAACAGCCTAAACCCAGGAATAAACTGGATTTACGCTGTTAGCTACTCGTTTACGTTATGAGAGTATAGAGGATTAACCTTTTGAATGTAAGAAAAAGTTTCTGATAAAAACGTTTTCATGGATTGGAAAATGGTTGACTGAAACACTATTCAACTAGAACCGGATCATTAAGATTGAAATTAGGAACCATAATTAAAATGAATTAGTTTGGGAATCCTTTTTAAGTGATTCAATTATTTATCCTAAATAATAAGTCAACTGATAGTTTACAACTTGTAAATACTAATAGAGGACAACAAGTTAGACAACAAAAAAGCGCAGTCAAATGAACTGCGCTTTATTTGAATCCAGTTACTTCGTTTCTTTGCTTAGGAAGACATTCAGCCAAGTGGTATCATTGGAGACACGGAAGTCTTTCGAGAACCAGTATCTAGTTGCAACCAATCCGGTTCCTTCCAAGTATTTAGGTAATGTTTTTTCAGTCATATAGGTTAAGTATCTTCCACCGGCTACTCCTTCGAATTCGCCATAACGGAAGGAGAGATACATAGTGCCGTCATCCTTTAAGGCTTTAGCTAATTTCTTTAAGACACCATTTAGTTCATCAGACGGAATATGTCCTAAAGAAGCACAGCAGTAGATACCATCAAAGAATTTGTCATAATCGATATCTTCGATATTTCCTAAAATAGGATGAGGAAGGTTGATCTCCTTGGCGTGTTTGATGAAGGCTTCTTCATAATCCAGGGAATAAGGATCATAGCCTTTCATCATAAAATATTTGGAATCACGTCCGGAACCAAATCCTACATCAAGGATTTTTCCGTAGGTTCCAACTTCAGCTAGGAAGGGATCTTCAATAGGTGACATATTGACTGAAAACGTCTCATCAATATAGGATTGGGCATTCTTGTCGTAATATTCTTTGGTGACTTCTTTCATTACTTTACTCCTATGTTTTTTTCTTCCCGTAAGTAACTCTATTATATCAATATCTTGTTTTTTTACAATAAGGCGTTTTCGTTGAATTGATTAAAATAGAAACCTAATTAGCTGACTTGATTTTGGTAAATTCTAAAATAAGGTTAAATATGCTTTTTTAAGAGGAAAAGGCAACTAATTATCTTCGTCTTCTTTAGTGTTCTTCACCTTCATGATGGCTTTAGCTTTCTTGATTGATCTAAAAGGATGAATAAAGACCATCTTAAATACTTTCACAAACCAGAAGACAGGATAAAGCCAATGATGCTTTGCTAAGCTAGGGTAATTTTCCTGTAAGGCTAACCGGGTAGGGAAGATGCTTCGCATGATGGCTTTGAATTTGTTGTTATGATTCTTCTTCACCAGTTTTTCGTTTCTGACGTTCATGGAACCATAGGTTCCGGAATGGATGATTTCTTTATAGAGAGCATCTTCTTCTGCAGTTAAGGTATCTTTGGTGAAAAGGTCGTTGGTGAAACTCATCAGGAAATCAAAATCATATCCGGAATAAAGACTATCGAATTCTTTCTGAACATAATCTAAATCCAAATTTTTTTCTTTTTGAAGATAAAGATAGATGTCTAAGAAGGATCGTAAGCCGGTGCCTGATTTAATTAGATGCTTAGTCAGATGCAAAATCATGTATAGAAGGAAATCATTCCTATTGAAGGAATAGATGTATTGATAGTTAGGGAGAGTTATAGCATGCTCGAATGGTTCATCCGTGACTGATAACTGGAAATCCATCTGTGAAGAAAAGAGACGGTGATGAAGTTCAATCTCTAAAAGGCTGCCTTTTGAGAAGCTTTCATGGACTTCACTGTTCAAGCCTTTTTTGAATCCTAGGGATTCGATTATCTTTTCGGACTTGGAGTAATCTTCTTCTTTGACTAAGACATCGATATCACCGCGATAACGAAGATTAGTCTGGGGATAGTAATCTTTTAAAATAGAGCCTTTTAACAATAAAAGAGGTATCTTGTTTTCTTCAAATGATTTCTTCAAGGACTCAAGAAGGCTGTTCTGAGCCATATCTTTGTAATAATAAAGAAAATAAGCGTCATGGAATTTCTTCTGAATGTCTTCAGGGGTACCTTTCTTATCCATCACTAGATAACCAAAGGGAGCTAAGGACTGATAAGTAAGATAACGGAAATCCATTTCCGTTAAGGCAAATTTCTCTTGCGACTTGTTTAAGACAGCTTTGACTATTTCGATGTTTTTATCAATCATTTCAGTTTGGTTAACCTCCCTTCTTCTAATTTATAGGAATTATCGGCTAATTCTAATCCTAAGGGACGATGAGTGACAAAGATGATGGTTTTATGAAGATTCTTTAAGTTGTGTAAAACTAGGCTTTCAGTCTGACTATCTAAGGCTGAAGTCGCTTCATCTAGGATTAAGACGGGACGAGAAGCAATCAAGGCTCTAGCAATTGCCAGTCTCTGAGACTGACCGACTGAGATGCCTTCACCTAAATCAACTAAAGGAGTATCCAGTCCTTGTGGCAAGTCTTTGATTTCTTTAGTCAATCCGGTAATCTCTAGAGCATAATCAAGATCTTTAACAGTGGCTTCTTTATTGAAGACGGTTAGGTTTTCTTTGATGGTTCCGGCAAAGAGGAAGTTAGACTGAGGCACATAACCAAATAGAGGATTGAGAGAGCCATTTGTATCAGTGTTGTTGACTAAGATTTCTCCGCTGGTTGGCTTATAGACTCCTAAGAGAATTTTTAAGAGAGTGGATTTACCGCCTCCTGATTCTCCACAGAGAGAAATAAACTGATTGGCCATGAGAGTGAAACTGACATCAGTTAAAACGCTTTTTCCATCAGGATAAGTATAGGAAAGGTTCCTTACTTCCATGGAGTTAAAATCTGTGACACCTGTCAGATGTTTTTCACTAGGTGCATTGCTTAATTTCATTAAGCGGTCTAAGGAACCGATGGTCTGATAATAAGCGGGAGTGATAGCTGATAAGGACATGAAAGGACCAGAGGCTTCTTCAACAAGCTCTACGATTCCAAAGAGAGTACCTAGGTAACTGGGATTGTCCTTGAGTTTATAGACACAGTAGATAATAGCTAAAACATAAGTGAGTCGTACCAAAAGAAGCAATCCAGAGTTAATTACCAAATTGAAATCTTTTTGCTTTAGGGTAGCCTTTTTTTCAGAGGCATTGACGCTATCTTCTTTAGCGGTAACGGAAGAAGTCAAACCATAGACCTTTAAAGAAAGCAGACTATTCAATCCCTGAGTATAGAAGTTTAGTAAATGGCTTTCTTCTTTTTGAAGAAGGAGATGAAGCTCTTTGTTCTTCTTTCTCAGTAATGAAGTAAGGATGGTAACTAAAGCTCCACAGCCTAAGAAAATCAAAGCAAACTGCCAATCAAAGAAGAACAAAAGAGCGATGGAAAGAACAATTCTGGAGATGAGATTGATTGACTGAGGAATGATGGATATGACGCCTCGAGAGACGATTCGAGTATCGGAATTGAGTAAGGTAAGAAGCTCGGCATTGGTATTGTCTCTGACAGTTGCGTAATCGGATCCCATGACTTTTTTGAAGAAATCTTTTCGCAGTTTGATTTCATCATCGATTTGATAACGATTAGTTAAATAACTAGAAAAAGTCTTTAAAACAACCTCAATGACAGCAGCTAGAATGAGAAGAACCAGATAGAGAGTGAAATTATCAGTCTGGATGTTATCGATGAACTTCTTTGATAGCCACGCAAAAAGAACTACTACCACTGAGGTAAGAAGACTTAATAGTGATAAAATAATGATTTTTTTCCGGTCTTTCTTAACTAATGACCGGTATTGTTCTTTAGCGTCCATAGATTTGTTTCAATTTCCAAATAATGTGTCTGATTGGTCGGGTCAGTTTTCTTTTTTGACCGATTCGATAATAAGCGGCTTCACTTCTTTTGATGGTCTTTTGTAGATGAGTGTAGGATATTACAAGACCAATAATCTGTTCGGGTTTAATGCCTTTCTCTAAATGAACTAAACCATCTCCGCACATCGTGTAAGTGGAATCTTTCGTTATCTTATAAATCCGGTGAAGGACATACTGTCCGCTTTTTCTTTGATATAAGACAATATCAAGTTTTTTGATGTTTTCTGGCTTTACTAAAGTGACTTCATCTTTCCCGGAATCTATTGTAGGTTCCATGCTGGTTCCATAAGGCGTAAAAGAGACTTCTTTATTAAGAGAAAAAAGTTCTTTAAATACTGGTACTAGATGCTCTAGTTTTTCTTCCTTGTTAATTATGTCCATGTTTAGAAGTCTTCTGATGATCCTGTATTTCCTTATGCCTAGAGATTCTAAGGCTGCTTAGGTAATTATAGTCGGCTACTAATTATAACATAGTGTTTAAGATGATTAACTTAGGTTTTTTAAAAGAAAAGACTGACAAATACCAAAATCCAGATCTTGTTAGAAACTAGATATTTTCTTAAAGAAAAGATTTCCTCTTCAGGAATTGTTAAGGAAGCTCTTGTTTTTTGGCGTATTTCTTTGACTCCCCCGAAAAAGATTGTCATATTGTTTTATATAGGTTTTTTTATTTGATAAAATCTATAAGTATAAAAGAAACAAATCACATGAAATCAAACAATATCAGACATCGGCTGGCTTTATTAGTCTTTTCTTTCTCACTTCCTCTGTTTTCCTGTGGAAGCACAAATGTTACATCAAATGGTGATACATCAACTAGCGGTACTTCTAGTTTAGTTTCAAGCTCTTCTTCTTTGACTTCCTCTGAGTCATCTAGTTCTTCATCTATTAAGAAGAATTCGGCTACCAGTGTCTATTTCTCTAGAAATACTGAATATGTAGTTAAGAAAGGTTCTACTCTTACTTTAACCTGCACTGTCTCACCAGCGAGTGCCGATTATCAGCTGACCTATTCTTCCAATAACGAAAAGGTAGCGACAGTTAATGACAAAGGTGTTGTGACTGGTGTTAAAAGCGGAGTCGCTTTTATCAGTGTCACCACTGATAATGGTTTGACTGACACTTGTGAGGTGACGGTCCTAGACACTAGCTTGACTTCTGGATTTGATGTCACTTATTCAGGCACTTATCCTACCGTTGTCACTGCTACTTCCTTAATGGAAGCCAGCAAAGCTATCTCCTTAGCTACTTTGGAGCATTATGCTAAGATCCAAGTAAAGTTTGATTTTAATAATACTTTGTCAGCCGATGATTTCTTCTATAATTTCTTTGAACTTGATACGGGAATTAGTTATGACTCCACTGATTATCAGAAGGGCACTGGTTTAACTAATACTTTTACCATCACCTCTAATGGAACTGACACCGCTTCGGCACATACTACTTCTACTTCTTCTAAAACCTACTACGATATTAAATTCGGTAATCAGCAGCTGCGAAACAAGACCATGACTCATCGGGATAGTGACTATGATGATTTCTATCTTACTAAAACCAATAACGGCACCATGAATGTCTCTAACAGTGAGGAACTCTGGTATGTTATTCAGGAAGGTTATCTTCCTACTTTTTCAACTTCAAATACGAAAGCCGAGGCTTTTTATGATCAGGCTAAGGATATCTTAAGATACATCGTCAATGATGATATGACTGACTTTGAAAAGGCTCGGGCAATCTTTGATTGGGAAGTCTGCTCCACTTGGTACGATAATGACGCTTTAAGTGATAAAAAGCATTCAGACAACTCCAAAACCTGCTATTTTTTGGAAGGCGTATTTGAATACCGCACGGCTGTCTGTGATGGCTTCTCAAAGGTCTTTTCTATGTTAGCTGGCATTGAGGGTTTGAACTGTGTCAGAGCCTATGGCTATGACGCTGACTTAAGTGGCCATGCCTGGGATTATGTCAAACTTGATGATACTTGGTATCTGGTTTGCCCAACTTGGGGACAAAATGATTTAAGCAAATCTTCTTCGTCTAATATCTTTGGCCAGAATGTGGGTCTAATCTCTTATGATGCTTTCCTAACTAAGGCTACCTATTTTAGTGATACTAGCTCTTATAATCCTACACAGCTAATCTATCCTGATACTTTGTCGGCAACTGGCTATTATCCTAATATTTCTACTCTTGATACTATTTCAAATACGAGTTATGACTACTATATTGATTCTTCTGAAGAACTGACTGCTATCTTTGAAGCCTATGTTAATAACAACATCTCCGGAAACCTTCAGGTCGTGGTACAGGGTAATTCTTCAAATGTGACCTCCAGTAAAGTAAAGACTAGCTTAACTGCCTTAGGATATGAATTCCAAAAGGTTTCCTCTAAAGAACTTGTCACAAGTTATAGTAATTTACATTATTATACAATTCAAATAGCTGTCTAATTAATCAGCTGAAGCAACTTAAATAGAGGCAAGTAGACTTGCCTCTATTTTTATTTGTACTCGATAGTAAAACTATTGTCTTTGTCGGCACTTACTTTTGCTAAGACTCCGGTCATGATTGGCATGGTTGGATCAAAATGACCTAAATCAGCATCCATGATAATAGGGAGATTCAGTGAACCAAGCACTCGCCGATAAGCGTTTCGATGATTGATACCAAACATCTTCGTCCCATAACAGGATAAGGGTCTTCCAAAGACAAAGCCTTTGGCGTATTTGAACCAGCCGGCTTCCTTTAATTGGAAGAGTGCTCTTTCAATTGCCACTGGATTCAAGTCACAGGCTTCCAAAAACCAGACAAAGCCATCTGACTGGTATTTTTCTAAGTATTCTTTTGTCTGATCAAATCTTGTTCCGCAAAGAGAGACTAAAACATCAAGACAGCCTCCTAATAGTCTTCCTTCCATCTCAAGATGTCGGTTAGGAGAAAGGCGAAGCTCTTTCTTTTCTTTGTATTCATTGATAGCTAAGGGATTGGTTTCATCCTTGGCTGGATATCGGCACCAGTTAGGATAACCGGAATAGATTTTCTTTTCTCCCTTTAACATGGCAATTGAATCAAGCAGTGATTGATTGAAAGGCTTAAAAGCAAACGAAGGGGCACAAGGACCATAGATGGTTGGAACTTCAGCAATTGTAGCTAAGGTATAGGTTAAATTGGTGTTATCAGAAAAGCCCATGAAGAGTTTTTGAGGCGCTTTTTTGATGCTTTCAAAATCAATATAAGGCAGAATCTCGGACATGACTTCTCCCCCACCAACTGAGATGATGGCCTGACTGTCTGACTTTAAATAGGCGAGATTGAATTCCTCTGCACATTTCTTAGGTGTATTGGATCTGACTTTATCCAAGGCCAGATAAATGTTTTTGCCTTCTTCTATTTGATAGCCTTCCTGCATTAAGTTAGCTATGGCAGTATCAAGTCTTGTCTTATAAGGTTCAGTAGTGCAGCCAAAGCTGGGAGCCACCAAACTGATTTTTCCGTATTTCTTCAGGTAATTAATTTCTTTCATAATCTCGACCTTTTAAATAGTTTAACTGATTAGTGAACAAAACGCGTAAGCTTTGTTCACTAATCAATTGAATTGTTTCGTTCCCCATATGTTACTTCCTTTTTCAGTTAAAGAGAAAGTAAAATAATGCTATAATTCAAGTAATGGAAAAGAATAAAGCAATCGATAGAGTTACTTCTCTCTATCAGCATCTGGTTCCAGCTTCGATTGAGCAATATTTGACTCTCTTCAGTCAAGGATATGATTTCTTTAGTCTTGAAATCAAGGAACAGTCTTTTAGAATTGCCTTAACTGATAAACTATTAGGTTTACTAAAGGATGAAAGTAAAATACCTACTGGGCTCAATAAGAATGATATTGCTTTTCTTTTGGCCTGTCTTTGCCCTTTCAAAGAAGGACTGAGTGTCTTAGAGAAAGAAGCCTTTGAGACTTTCTCTTCTTTAGCTGATATAGGCTATATTGATGCCTCCTATTGGCTAAGTCTTTGCTATATTAAAGGACTTGGCACTCCAGTTGATCAGAAGAAAGCTTTAGATTACTTACAATCAGCGGCCAAACAAGGATACGCTATTGCTGAATTCTCCTTAGGTTGTTTCTATGAAAAAGGCGGGATAATAAAACAGGATTATCAGACTGCCTTCAAATGGTTTTCTTTAGCTTCTCAAAAATGTTTGATGGAAGCTGAATGTGAGCTTGGTGAATGCTATAGCTCAGGTTTAGGAACTGAAAAAGATTTGAAGAAAAGCTACGAATACTATAAAAAAGCCAGTGATTCTGGGTATGCACCGGCCC
>JBAXZY010000069.1:0-8012 GCA_041670045.1 Bacilli bacterium
GAGGCGGTAGCGGTGCGGAGGGACTCCGAAGATGTACTTCATCGTCACCAGGTCGCTTAAAAGCCCGGCGCCCGCGAAGGAGTGGTTGATCACCGAAAGGCTTGGCGCTGAGACGACGGCGGTCGTCCTGTCCGGCCTGGCGGCAAGATAGCCAGGGGTGATGACCTTGTGGACCACGATGTGCGCCCTGACCCTTGTGACCACATAGGAGGTCCTCTCGTCGAATCTGACGAAGTCCCAGTCCGGGTGGCTGGCCTTCATCTCCTCCAGGCAGTCGTTGCTTATGACGTCGTTGCCTTCCGAGAGCTCCTCAAGGTCCATCTGCGAATAGTTCCTGGCTCCGGCTTTCCGTCCGCCTTTCCCTTTTCCGTCCCTGCTCAGATGGAGTCTCCCTTCCTTCCTGACTTCGGAGCGGCTCCTGCCCGGATAGGCGCGTCCGTCCTCCCTGTCCAGGAAGCGCTCGGTGTTGGCTCGGATGATGATTCTCTTCTTCTGCTCAAGCTCGGCCTGAAGCTCCTTTATCAGCCTGTCCTTCTGACATATTTCCTCCTTTGCCTTCCTGTACATCGAAAGAAGCTCCTCGTATGTAGGAGCTTTCTCTTCCTGCTTGGAAGTCTCAGTGAACGTGTTTTTCATACATACTATTTTACCAAAAAGACATAAATTGTCTATTCAATTCATGTCTTTTTTATCGATATTTCAGGGCTTTTTCCTGATTCTAGAAGAGACTGTATTTTCTGTCCCCTCCTTTCAGCTCGATGTCGTTTACTTTGTCTATTCCGACCATCAGGAACCTGAGCATCTCGTCGCTGACCTCGGTGACGTTGCCGTCCTGAGGCCAGGGGAACCTTCCCCTGAAGAGTCTCTTCTGGAGCAGCCATACATGGTTTCCTCCGTAGATGAGTATCTTTGCCGTCACCCTGCTCTTCGAGCAGAAGACATAGGCGCAGTCCTTCCCGGGAGAGGTCACTTTTCTGATCAGGCCGAATATCCCAAGCCTCATGTCGGTGGTCCCGGGATAGAGGAAGATCTTCCTCGTCTCTCCGAAAAGCTCATTCATCCTTCAATGAGCCTATAAGCGAGGAAAGGTCTCCCCTTCCGATCCTGACGCTGAATCCGTTGATTGTCAGGCTGACTTCGTCGGTGACGTCAAGTGCCCGCACCTGTCCGGTGACATCGATGAGGTTCTGCCTGTTCGGCGGTGCGGCATTTATCGCCACCGCATACTCGGTCTCCTTCCTCAGCCAGTACTCCAGGGTTGATGCCTTTATTCCGTTCCTTCCGCAGAATGCCGCCATTGAAAGATTGGAGACATGGTAGTCAGACAAAATCCTCGTCTTGTATTCCGACGCATAAGAAGACTTTCTTCCCATTTGTTTTCCCTCCTGAAACGAGGATAACAAAAAGGAGCCCCTGAGGGCTTCGGAATATCTCAGAACGCGAGACGCATATCATTCGTGCTCACCATCTAAATCATTCATATTATAACCTGTTAATTTTGAAAGAACAATTATAGATTTATTCCAGCCTTGGTTTTATTACTTTTTTAACTAATCACTTTATCTTCTATGCTACATTGGTGTCTTATAAAAAAGATAAATTCAATTATGCTTTTTAAATAAAATGAAACAAATAGTCTTCTATTTAACAAACTGCTGAATAAAGAAAAGCTTTCTTAAAAAGGGCTTCAGAAGTTACATGGTACTAAAAATTTAAGTAATTTAGTTTCCATCAAAAACATATTCCGACAATCAAAGAATTAACAAAGAAATCAGTTTACATCGTCTTATTATTGTTTCTGAGGCTTAGGATTATTTGACATATTTCTTCTTTGCTTTCTTTAAAATGGCGGTTAATCCACATTCTGACAATACTGTTGATCCCATCAACATAGAAACGGCTGACATAACTTAATGCCACCTCATCAACAAGTCCTTTTTTAGCCGCCATGGGCTTAGAGATGTTCTTAACTAACTGATCAAAATATTCTTCAGTATTAAAAGTAAGGGAATTGTTGACATAGACTTCATAGATATGATGGTTCTCTTTTATGAATGATAAATAAGGCAATAAAAATTCTTCAGTGATTAAATCCTCGACTCCAGCATTGTTTTGAATATCCGAAAATTTCCTGATGCCATAGCTAGCCAGAAACTTTTTGATGATTCTATTCTTGGTATCTTCGAGCAATTCAAAGGTATTGCCGTAGTGGGCATAGAAAGTCGTCCGATTCACTTTAGCAACCAGGCATAGTTCTTTGACGTTGATATTAAGAAAGCTTTTATAGGAAAGGATTTCCATCAAAGCGGAACTCATCCTCGTAACCGCATCATTAGTCTTTTCTTCTGCTTTATCCATATTTGATCAGCCAACACAATTCAAAAAACGTGTCGTTCCTTTCATTTTACTTTTCTTTTAATATTATAGCGTGCCCAACAAGTGTTGGGAAGAAAAGGAGAAGCCATATGAAAACATTCGAGGAAGAAGAATTAAGAAACGAATACACCCCTAAGACAAAGACTAATCTGGATGAAGCTACTAAATTAGACAAAAAGGCTAAGCTTCCAGCCATCATCTTCACCTATACCTTTGGTATAATCGGTGCCTTGATTTTAGGAATAGGTATGTGTCTTGCTATGAAGGTTATTGGAACTGGTACTGTAGGCATGATGGTTTTAGGAATCATCATCGGCATCGTTGGAATTGCCATGGTTACCGTAAACTATCCAATTTACAATGCCATTCTTAAAAGACGCAAAGAAAAATATGCCAGTGCTATTCTGATTCTCTTAAACAAAGATAGCAAATAGACCAAATAAGTTATAGTCCATTAGAAAACAGCAATAATGCTTCAAAGTTGTACATTATTCAGGAATCGGTCATAAAAAACTATGCAGTTTTAAAATGCCTTCATGGATCAATCCATGAAGGTATTTTTAATCTATTAGAGTCCTAGTTTTGATAGTTGTTAGGTTTGCATTACTCCTAATAGTCCCTTAAAGGGGCTTAATGAAAAGCAAAAAGCCTACTCATTTTAAAAAGAACATTTATATCATCAGGCTTTAAGTTTCCAGATAGAAAGCTCGTTGCTCGGATAGTTGTCTGGAAGTTTTTCATAATGGTTATTGATATAGTCAAAATAAGATAAAGACGAATAATTCTCAAGTCCATTCTTCCCTTGAATAATGTAAACCGGCTTTTTCTCTTGAAGATAGGTGTTTACTTCACTTTCAACAGTAGAATCATCAAAACTATGCCAGCTTTGATAAGAAATCTGTTTTAAGGAAGAAGTATTGTTGTACCTAAGATTAAAGGAAGCACTGATATCAAGAGCAAACACTTTATCCTCAGTTTCAAATTCCTCAGTCGTAATACCGGACTCCGCTATTTCCTGAGTGATCGAATAGTTGTAATAGGAAGAGAAAGAATCCTTGGAGGTATAAAAGGCGGTCACGAAGCCTAAACCAATTAATATTGAAAGACTGAAGCTAAGAGCACTGATGTTTTTAGAAGAAAGAACATTCTTTTTCTTTTTGGTTAATAAAGGGTAGTAATGAATTATAAGAATCAGTAGGCAGGTCATATAAGGGAAAGAAGTAATCCAATACTGCGGATATTTAGCATAGACAAGATTAGGAATACCACTTAATAAAGAGACACAGATAAAGAAGATGCCTAATTCTTTGTCTTTTTCCTTAAGGATTTTGATTGAGAAGAACAAAGAAAAGATGACCCACAAAAAGACACAGATAAAACTACAGATCGAAGTGACAGACATATGGTGGAAAATATAATTAGAATTCTCCTTAAAAACCATCTGAATCATTTCGGAAATATAGCCTTGAGCATAAGCAATGGAATAGAAAATAACCATTGGTATTGCAAAGCCTAGGATTGCCAAGAGGAAATTATACAATAATCCCCATCCTCTTTTGTTCCTTAGCCACCAAATGAAATAATAGACAAAAAGTCCTAAGACAACAACACCATCAGAAGGACGGGAATTAAAAGAGATACCAACTTCTAACCCAGCCAGAAACGACCCAATAAGAAAATAGTTAGGCTGTTGCTTCTTTAAAGCTTTAAAGTAAAAATAGAAAGGCAAGAACACAAAAGGCAAACAGATAAAGCCAACTTGATTTCCGCCTTCCGTAAAAGACATCAGGAAGAACAAAATAAAAGAAGCAACATAGGCTTCTTTTTCAGAGCCAAGCATTTCCTTAACTGTTATAGATATTAAAAAGAAGCTGATAAAGAAACATAAAAAGCTCAGGAAACAAATGCCAAATTTTCCACCCATCAAATATGCTAAGCCATTTAAATAAAAAACCAAGACCCCTTTATGATCAGTGAAATCAAGATAGGGAATCTTACCTTCAGCGACCAATTTGCCGGTATAGAAGAAAAAATTGCTGTCAATATCGACCGGGTCATAACTAAAGGATTCATATAAGGGTGAGATAGATGTCGAAAACAGAAGCACAACCAGCAATCCTAAAACAACACTGATTATCAAAGAGCAAATAATAAAATGCTGCTGGAAAAATAATATACCTTTTTTTATAGGCGTAGATTTAGTATCCATTTATCAGCCTTTCTAATTAAATAACGTTAGAATTAAACGATAGTATTATAGGTCTTCACATAGGAATTAAAAAGTGGCTTTTTGTTTACTGGTTTCAAGGTACTAAATTCCTAATAAACTGATAAAAGAAGATGATGTTTCTTCTTCTACCGGAACGTTAATAATCAGGATGGCATAAACAATTGCCAATAGTAAATAAGCACCGGTGTAATACCAGTCAAGCACCTTAGCTGCTACTGGATGTTTCTCTTCGCTTTCATCATTGTTATAGAAAACCAAGAAAGGTAAGAGAACAAAAGACCATTTCATGTCTCCAATCTGCAATATAAGAGTAGCATTTTCTAAAAATTGAGGAATAAAGGTGCATAATATCCAATCAAGTATTGATAATCCAACCACGATTGCGGAAATCAAGATGTTTTGAAAACTATGAGAGTATTCACTAATTTCCTTAGGAGTTTTGCCAGCTTTAAGATCTCTTTGTCTCAGAAAATAGAAAGTATAGATAAGAATCAAACCCAAGATTTCTTGGATAAAGCTTTGACCACTTAACAAGGCTTCCACTAAGTAAGGAAAAGAAATTATCCCAGTTTCACTTAAAGCTGAGAAAACATAAGAAAGCAGAATATACAGTAAAGGAATAATTGAACAGGAACGGAATAATTTATGTTTGGTTGATGTCGGTTTCTTAAAAGCAGGTTCATAAAAAAGAAAGAAATAAAGGAATATAAAAGCGGAAATACTCAGTAAGTAATTATCTGGAAACATGCTTTTGGATAATGAACTAAACAAGTCTCCACCGTCCCCTAACTTTATAGAAAGTATATAAATACCACTAGTAACTGCATAATACACAAATCCTAAAACCATATAATAGATGGCTAAATTTCGGGATGATTTGTCACTCTTCAGTGTCATTATGAATGTCAATAAGAAAAGAACTAAAGAAAGGTCACCGGAAATCATAAAGGCAGAAAGGAGCGGTGACAATGCCGAAAGAGAACTTAAATCCAAATAACCAAGAAATATCAGGAGCATATATAGAAAAGGAAGGAAGTAAAGTGTCAATCCTACATCACCTATGGCATCAAAAAAAAAGGTTGTTGCTAAACGACTTACGGCACAGCTTTTCATAATTATCCACGTTTAAATTATATTCTTTCAGCAAATAGAATTAAACTAAGAGATTGTACGCAAAGAATCGCCCTTATCATCTTCGCATTTCTCATTAAGCCTTTTCTTGAAAATTTTTGGTATAAAAATGAAATAGAAAATACTAGTTACAATTCCTGAAGCCACATCGGCAATCATTTCCGCATAAAAGCAAGACGAGGCGTCCTGGGTCAGATAGGCTAATAGATACAAAGAAGGAATGTAGAGAATCAGCTTTCGGTTTAAGGATAACCAGATCGAGTATTTAGCTTGGCCCATGCCCGTTAATCCATCTACAAAGACATACTGGAAAGAAAGAGGAATGATGCCATACATATAAACCTGGATGAATTTGACAGAAGCATCCACAATTGAGGCACTGTCGCCACCGGAATTTGAGAAGCCAACAAACATTTGACTGAAAGGTCGGCTGATTAAGAAAGACAATCCAAAGCAGACAGTGGTGAACCCTAAGGCAAACAAGGTTAGCTGCTTTTCGGCTTTCTTAATCAAAGGAATGTTCTTAGCCCCATAGTTATAGCCTAAAACTGGTTGGGTTCCGGATGAAATACCTAAGAGAGGACCAGTAACCAGTGATTCAAAAGCTTGAACGATCGTAGCAACTTCAATAAAGTAATCGCCTTGATCACCACCTGTTTTCTCTAAGACACTGTTCAGAAGAATCAAGATCAGAGAGTCACTGGCGGTGATAATGAAAGGAGAAAAGCCGAGCTTCAGGATTTTAAAGACAATCCTTAAGGAATAACCCCCGAATGATAATGGAACAGTGGCTTTTTTAACATGAAGAATAAGGCTAATCCAAAAGACAGGAACTGTGAGATCACAGTGGCTATTGCTGTTCCTTTTACACCTAGATTGAAGACAAAAATGAATAATGGATCCAAGAAAATATTGAGGATACAGGCTGATAAAGTCGAAATCATAGCAAACAAAGAATAACCTTGTGCCGAGAGGAACTGATTAAGACCGGTGGCAATGATGGAAAAGAAAGTTCCCATCAAGAAATAACTCATATAAGTCTTTGCATAGGAAAAAGAAGTCTTGGAGGCACCAAAGGCATACAGCATCGGATCTAAAGAAAGATAGAAAGTAAACATGATCAAAGCTGAGACCACAAGAAGCATTAAGAAAGCATTTGAAAGGATTTGTTTAGCTTTCTGAGGATTCTTTTCCCCTAGGGCAATAGAAAACAAAGGCGCTCCACCTAGACCAATCAAATAGCCGAAAGATGAAATCAGAGTCGTGATTGGGGAACAGACACCTAATCCAATCAAAGAAATAGAGCCAACATCCGGTATATTTCCGACATAGATTCGATCCACAATGTTATATAAGACATTCACTAGCTGGGCCAGCATGGCCGGCAAAGCCAGCTTCAGAATGGAATTCCAGGTTTTATCGCTTCCTAAATCAACGCTTTTCATTTTTTAATATTTTCTTTAACCGATTAATTCTACTCTTTATTAAGGACAAGAGGTATTTTAAGCGGTTTTTTAAAGAATAACTTGTTAAGGAAATTGCGTTTTTTGATACATTTAATGAATTCGTTTGTATAATATAGGCGAAATTTACAAAGGAGATTTCAAACTACATGAACAAACAAGCAATTGTGAAGGTATTCGGTCGTCAGATTATCGATTCTCGTGGCAATCCGACAGTTGAAGCTGAAGTGACTTTAGCCGATGGCTCTTTTGGAAGAGCTTCTTCTCCTTCTGGTGCTTCTACTGGTAGCCGTGAAGCTATCGAGTTACGTGATGGCGATAAGAAGATGTTCGGTGGCAAGGGTGTCTTAAAGGCTGTCAACAATATCAATACTGAGATCAGCAAGGCCGTCATCGGTCTTGATGCCACTAATACTGCTTTGGTTGATGAGACTATGATTAAGCTTGATGGAACTAAGAACAAGTCCCGTCTCGGTGCCAATGCTATTTTGGCCGTTTCCTTAGCCGCTGCTAAGGCTGCTGCCAATAGTTATGGTGAACCTTTATATCGATTCATCGGCGGAACAAGTGCCAATACTCTTCCGGTTCCGATGATGAACATCATGAACGGCGGTGCACACGCCTTCGATAATATCGATTCTCAGGAATTCCTTATTATGCCAGTCGGTGCTACTTCCTTCAGTGAATGTCTCCGTTGGTGCACTGAAGTCTTCCATGCCTTACAGTCCATCCTCAAGAGCCGCAATCTATCCACTGGTGCCGGTGATGAAGGCGGTTTTGCTCCTAATACCGCTACTGGCGCTGATGAAGAA
>JBAXZY010000070.1:0-7955 GCA_041670045.1 Bacilli bacterium
TTGATGGCCAGATTGGATAACCTGGTTCAAGGGCCTTTTATCAAATAATGCCGATACAATCGGACTTTTAACGAAAAAAGGAATGGTACGCTTTGTATCATTCCTATCGTGACTTGATGGCGGAGCAGAAGAGATTCGAACTCTTGCTAGGTATAAGCCTACTGACGGTTTTCAAGACCGTTCCCTTGAACCGCTTGGGTACTGCTCCAACGAAAGAAAAAAGCCTTCTAAGATTAGGAGGCTTCATTCTGCTTTAATGGTGGGCGCTATAGGGCTCGAACCTATGACCTTCTGTACGTCAAACAGATGCTCTCCCAGCTGAGCTAAACGCCCAAAGCAAGGTAAATTATATGTTATTGACCTTGCAGTGTCAACCGGTTTTTGCAAAGTTTTGCTTTTTTAATTTTGTCAGTCTTTTTTAAGGCTTAGAAATAGCATGACAGAAAGGTTCTTCTTTATTAAAAAATCAATATCGTATTTTAATAGCAATATTTCTTTAGGTTTGAAAGAAAAAATGCTAAAGTAAAAAGGATATTTTATGAAGAATATCTCAAAACAGGAATGGATCGTCCTTCTTAGTTATTCTCTACTGGCAATCCTAGCTACAATCATCGTTGTTTTTTTGAAATTATATGGGTTTGCTGTCTTCATCGGAATACCAATTGCTTTCTTTATTCCTATTGTCTTAACGCAGGTCTATACTCCAGCTGATGTTTCCAAGCATATTGCTAAAGAAGTCATCTTGATTGTTCTTCGATATGTCTTCATGATCTTAAGCTGTCTAATCCCTGCTCTCATCTGGTATCTTGTTCCTTGGATCAAGGAATCAGTAAACGCTTTCGCAATATTAATTCCACCCTCTGAGATTTTGGTATTATATATTATATCAATCATCTTTACCTACTTTAATGCTGGGAATGAAGAGAAAAACACAAATAAAAAAGAATGAATACAGATAATATCCTTCGGACTGACTTCTTAAAAGTCATGACACCGGAATTCATCGCCAGTATGCTTACGATGCTCATCATCTGCATCTTTTGTTTTGTGGTTTATTTCAAAGGCAAGAAATATAAGCCACTAGATAAACCTAAGGGTATTGTCTCAGTCAGTGAAGTCATTGTCTCTTACGCTGATGACCAGGTAAAAGATATGATGGGCCCTGTTTATGGCAATTTCGGCGGCTATATCATCGCCTTAGCGGCCTATATCTTCGTTGGTTTCATGGTTGGCATGATTGGTATACCTAATTTTATTTATTTAGGTGAGGATTCATTAATGAATTCCAGCCACTTATTCGCTGCTCTTCCTAACCCTTTCACTAATCTTGGTTTCCCTCTCCTCATTGGATTCATTACGTTGGTAATGATTCAGGTTAATGCCATTAAATACACTCATTTCAAATATTTGCTTCGCTTTGTGGAACCGATTCCGATTGTCGGTATCTTCACTTTATGGGTTCCGATGATTTCTCTCTCATTGCGTCTCTTTGGCAATGCGTTTGCGGGCTTCTGCTTAAGCACACTCGTCTATGGTGCTCTAGGCAATACGGGTTGGGGTTTGATTCTAGCACCGGCTGTAATGCCCTTCTTCCATGCTTACTTTGATGTCTTCAGCGGTTTCATACAGACACTCGTCTTCGTGATGATTTCCATGATGGACATTGCACAGGAAGGTCCGGAAATGGAAGAACAGATGAAGATGATCAACGCTGTCTCGTTGAAAACAACCATTGCTGATCAAGCTATGGTCAAGGACTAGAAAGATCCATTTATCTAAAGGAGGATCATTATGTTTCTAAATTTCTTAGCCGATTCTACCGCCACTGTTGCTAACAGTTTTGGCGCTGCCGGTGATGGCTTTGCCACCGGTATGAAGTATATCGGTATTGGTATCATTTGTATTGTTATGTCTTTGGTTTCTATCGGTGAAGCTTTGGTTTGCTGCAATGCCGTCAAAGGCATTTCCCGTAATCCGGAAGCTGCTGGTAAGATCAGATCAACAATGATTTTAGGCTGCTCTCTGGTCGAGACCTGCGCTATTTACACATTGGTCCTTTCCATTCTCTTAATCTTCGTTGCCTAATAGAGGATCAAATGAAGAAGCTTAAGAAGGCTTCGTTTCTCATCGTTTCGTCGCTAGTATTGACTTCCTGCGATACTTCCAGCATGAGTTCAAGCATCTCTGACACAATTGCCAACGCTTTACCAAATCTTTGGGTTTGCTTAGCTCAGCTTGGTGCTTTTATTGTGATGGTTTTTGTCGTCTACAAATTCCTTTATAAGCCAATCAAGAAGAAGCTTCATGCCCGCCAGGATTACATCGACAGCAACATCAAAGAATCTGAAAAGAAAATGGCTGACGCTAAAGAAGCAAAGGAAGTTGCCGACAATAACATCAAGGCTAGCCGAATCAAGGCTAACCAGATTGTTGAAGAAGCTCACCAAGAGGCTATTGCCGATTCCAATAAGGTCATGGCTGATGCTCAGACTCAGATTGACTTTAAGAAGCAGCAGTTCGAAAAGGATCTTGAAGAGAGAAAGCAGTATTTGGAGCGTCAGGCCCACAATGAAATTGTCACCACCGCTTTAGATGCTTCTAAGGAGATCCTAGGACGTGAACTTACTAAGGACGATAACGACAAGATAGTCGGTGATTTCATTGACCAGATGAAAAAAGATGAGGCGGAGAAGCATCAATAATGAATAAGACACTTTTGAGCCACTATGCGGAAGCCTTTTTCTCAGTAGCCAAAGATGATGATAAAGTCATTCCTTATGGCAATGATTTGCTTTTTATTAAGCAAATCTTCCATGATGTCCCTGACTTTGTCCTCTTTTTAAGCTCCCCCTTAGTCACGAGGGCTGAAAAGATCAAGACTATCGATGATTTAAAGGACAACATCAACAAAGCCACTCAAGGTTTTCTACTCATATTAGTCAAAAAAGGTCTTATCAAAGGCTTTGATCTTGTTGAAGAAGCTTATCAGCACTGCTACCGGAAGAGCGTTGGAATCTTAGAAGGAAAACTGTATACGCCTTTTGAAGTTTCCGTTCCGGAACTTAAGCAGATAGAAAGCGTCTTTTCTAACAAGTTTGCTCAAAGAGTAGTTTTGAACACTGTCATTGATAAACGAGTTGTTGCCGGTATGAAAATCTATATCGGCGATGTCATGTATGATTACTCTATCGATACTAAACTCAACAATATCAGACAGAAGCTCATCGTCAGAGATTAAATAGGAGGATTGACCATGCAAGATAATGTGAATCTCATCAGCAACCTGATTAAAAAAGAAATCAGCAGCTATGAGAACAAAATAGAAACAGCTGATGTCGGAACCGTTGTCACGGTTGGTGATGGCATTGCCACCATTTATGGTTTGGATAAAGCCATGTATGGTGAACTAGTGCTTTTCCCTAACAACATTTATGGTATGGTCATGAACCTCAATGAGGATTCAGTCGGCTGTGTTATTTTAGGAAAAGATACTTCTATCTATGAAGGTGATATGGTCAAACGAACTGGCGAAGTCGTTTCTGTGCCAGTCGGCGATAACATGTTAGGCCGAGTCGTCAATGCCTTAGGTCAGGCCATTGATGGAAAAGGCGAACTGAAGACCACCGAAGTTGCTCCGATTGAAGCACCAGCACCTGCCATTATGGATAGACAGCCTGTCAATGCTCCATTAGAGACAGGTATCAAAGCTATTGATTCCATGATTCCAATCGGCAAGGGACAGCGTGAACTCATCATCGGTGATCGACAGACAGGTAAAACAGCAATTGCCATCGATACAATCATCAATCAGAAAGACAAGAACGTCATCTGCGTCTATTGCGCTATCGGTCAGAAGAATTCCACTATCGCTCAGATTGTCACTCGACTCAACGAATATGATGCCATGAAATACACGGTCGTCGTCAATGCCTCGGCCAGTGAATCAGCTCCAATGCTTTACATTGCCCCTTATGCTGCCACTTCCATTGCTGAATACTGGGAAAAGCAAGGCAAGGATGTTCTGATTGTTTATGATGATTTATCAAAACACGCCGTTGCTTACCGTGCTTTGTCTTTGCTCTTAAAGAGAAGTCCCGGTCGTGAAGCTTATCCTGGTGATATTTTCTATCTCCATTCCAGACTTTTGGAAAGAGCCTGCCATCTTTCAAATGAAAAAGGCGGTGGCTCTATCACGGCTTTGCCAATTGTCGAAACACAGGCGGGAGATATCTCCGCTTATATTCCGACTAATGTCATTTCCATCACTGATGGTCAGATTTTCTTAAGCACTGATTTATTCAATGCCGGGCAAAGACCGGCTATTGATTCCGGTCTTTCTGTCTCCCGTGTCGGTTCAGCCGCTCAGATCAAGGCTATGAAGAGTGTTGCTGCCTCCATCAAGATTGAGTTAGCTAACTACGCTGAACTAAAAGACTTCTCCCGTTTCGGATCTGATTTGGATCAGGTCACTAAGAGCGTCTTACGTCATGGTGAAGTCTTAATGGAAGTCTTGAAACAAAAGCAGTATATGCCTTTAGCAATGGAAGATGAGATTGTTGATATCTTCATTGCTCAGTCCAAGCTTATCGATGATGTTCCGATTGACCAGATTCATATGGTCTTACGAAACGTTGATGAATACATTCACAACAATGTTCCTAAGATCTATCAGTCAATCAAAGACACCAAGATTCTTTCCGATGACACCAAACAGTTGATCAAAGATGCCGTAAGCAGTGTCAAAGCCGGCTTGGAGGAAATAAATGTCTGATTCATTGGTAGCCACCAAGCGAAGAATCCAGACAATTCAGTCCACTGAGAAGATTACGAAAGCTATGAAACTTGTAGCTTCCGTAAAATTCCAAAAATGGCATAAGCTGTTAGAAAATAACAAGGCCTATACCAGTGGAATGGAGAATGTCATGAAGAAAACAGTCTCGGCCATTGACTTCAGTAAAGTCAAAATGCCTGACTGCCTTCAGCATTTTTCGGATACCAAAAATCTCTATGTGGTAGTCACCTCATCCTTAGGATTATGTGGATCATATAACTACAATCTTTTCCGTTTATTGGATCCACTTCTTAAACCGGATGATGAAATCATTGTTTTAGGTCAAAAAGGTTATCTCCACTACAAAGAATCCTCTTATATTCTCCATGAAGACTATGTCAACCTTATGGATGAATTCACTTTCAACAACGTCAAAGCCATGCGTCACTTCTTCTTACGACTTTATCGAAGCCAGATCTATAAAACGGTTACCTTAGTTTATACCCACTACAAGAATTCCATGACCTTTGTACCAGTCGTAAAACAGTTAGTTCCTCTTGATGTCTCAGACCTAATCAATACCGATGGCGAGGAAGAACTTACTTATCCACCATTATTTGATCCCGATCCGGAAACCGTAGCCGACTTAGTCTTACCTCATTACATTGATGCTCTACTCTATTCCAGTCTGATTGAATCAGAATTGTCGGAACAGTCTTCAAGAAGAAACGCCATGGAGACTGCTACTGATTCCGCCGATAAGCTCAACGCTCAGTTGAAGATTAAATACAATAAGGCAAGACAAGGTGCCATCACTCAGGAAATTACTGAAGTTGTCTCCGGTGCCAATACCGGAAAAGATGATGATTGAATATAGGAGGAGATAAAAATGGCTAATGAAAATTATGGAACATTGATTCAGGCTGTCGGACCAGTCATCGATGTTCGCTTCACTGAAACTACAATTCCGCCGTTACTAATGGCTTTAAAAGTCAAGAAAGAAGACGGAACGGAATTGACTTTAGAAGTTTTGCAGCATATCGGTGATGATACCGTCCGCTGTATCGCCATGGGTGCCACTGATGGCATTCAAAGAGGACTCAAGGTGATGGATATTGGCAGTCCGATTAAAGTACCAGTTGGTAAACCCGTCTTAGGCCGTATGTTCAACGTCTTAGGGCAGACCATTGATAATGCCGGTCCTTTTGCTGACAATGAAGTTCATTCCATTTATAACGATCCGCCTCGTTTTCAGGATCAGTCAACCAAGGTTGAAGTCTATGAAACAGGCATCAAGGTTATTGATTTGCTTTGCCCTTATATCAAAGGCGGCAAGGTTGGACTATTTGGTGGTGCCGGTGTCGGCAAGACAGTTTTAATTCAGGAACTGATGAACAACATCGCCATGCAGAAACACGGTATTTCCGTGTTTGCCGGTGTCGGTGAAAGATCCCGAGAAGGAAACGATCTCTACAATGAAATGAAGGAAAGCGGTGTTTTAAAGAACACAGCCTTAGTCTTCGGTCAGATGAATGAGACTCCTGGCGTCAGAATGAGAGTCGGATTATCAGCGTTGACGATGGCCGAATACTTCCGTGATGTCGCACATCAGGATGTTTTGTTGTTCATTGATAACATTTACCGTTTCACTCAGGCAGGTTCTGAAGTATCCGCCTTGTTAGGACGTATGCCTTCAGCTGTCGGTTATCAGCCGACTTTAGCTACTGAAATGGGTCAATTACAGGAACGTATTGCTTCCACTAAGAATGGCTCCATTACTTCCATTCAGGCCGTCTATGTTCCAGCTGATGATTTAACCGATCCGGCTCCGGCTACAACTTTCTCCCATTTGGATGCAAAGACCGTCTTGGATCGTTCCATTGCCTCTTTGGGTCTTTATCCGGCTGTTGATCCTTTGGCTTCTTCATCCAACTTCCTCGACCCCAACATTGTCGGCAAGGATCATTATGAAGTCGCCCGTCAGGTTCAGGCCATTCTGCAAAGATACAAAGATCTTCAGGATATCATCGCCATTTTAGGCATTGATGAGCTTTCTGAAGAAGATAAATTGGCTGTTGCTCGTGCTAGAAGAATCAGAAACTTCCTTTCACAACCTTTCTTTGTTGCTGAAAAATTCTCTGGACGTGATGGAAAGTTTGTTCATCTTGAAGATACTATTTCTTCCTTTAAGGCCATTCTAGATGGCAAAGGAGATAATCTCCCTGAGGAAGCTTTCACCTATGTTGGAACCTTTGCTGAAGCTGTTGAAAAAGGTAAGGCCTTGATGGCTAATACCAGCAAGTAGTTTCATGGATACTTTTAAGCTGAATATTATTACACCGGATAAGCAGTATGCTCAGAAGGAAGCTGAGTCCCTCACCCTTACTACTCAGGAAGGGGAGATGACTCTTTTGGCTCACCATATTGATATCATTGCCAATATTGAAATCTGCCCTCTCATCATTAAGAACAATGGCCATATCCAGCATTTTGCTACTGGTGGCGGTGCTTTGAACTTTGCTCATCATGACAATATTGCCACTCTGCTTTTGACTTCAGTGGAATCATTCGATGAGATTGATCTCCAAAGAGCAATTGCCAGCAAGGTTCAGGCTGAGAAGCTCATGGGTGAAGCAAAGACCACCCGAGACTACAACCATGCTGAAATCATGCTGAAGAGAGCTATCAACCGTATCAACATCAAAAACAACAAAAAGGATGCCTAGAAAACAGTTGCCTCTGGGCAACTATTTTCTTTTAGACTGCTAAGTATCATCTTTGCTATAGTAACTTTTGTATATAAATAATATAATTATTAACGATTTTTAGATTTCTTTGATAGGAGGAAACGTAAATGAAAAAGTTTGATAATATCTCCTGGGATGAATACTTCATGTCCATCGCTGTCTTATCTTCCTTAAGAAGCAAGGATCCCCATACTAAAGTCGGAGCCTGCATTGTTTCTCCCTCTCATAAAGTCCTTTCTTTAGGCTATAACGGTATGCCTATCGGTGTCGATGATCAGGAAATACCTTGGGCTAGTCATGCTGATTGCAAAGATTTTCTTAATACCAAATATCCATATGTCTGCCACGCTGAACTGAATGCTATTTTAAACAGCAACCATGATTTACATGGTGCAACTGTCTATGTGACTTTATTCCCCTGCAATGAATGCACAAAA
>JBAXZY010000071.1:0-7915 GCA_041670045.1 Bacilli bacterium
ATTTTTTTCTTTAACTTCCATAAACAGGTTCCTTTTTGCTTTGTAATGATTATTTTCTTATAAAATTAGGTTTTATGCAATTATTTCTATGAACAAAAAATCAGTTTTTCTTCTGCTTTGCTAAGTAAGCTTCTAGATTAGCTTCATCTACTAACTTCTTTTTATAGGCCTTAGCCTGTTTCTCGATGAACTTGTGGTCTTCGAAGTAATTTACTTGAATTGCTCTTCTGACACGTAAGATGGTTTCGTGGGCTTTGGCTTCCGCTTTCAAAGATCCTTCTTCTAAGATCTTATAGACTGAAGGAATATCTTTTTCATATTCCTTCCTTCTGGCTCGGATGGGATCAAGAGTGTCATTAAGGACATCCGCTAAGAAAGTCTTAACGGTGACGTCTCCAAGTCCGCCTTCCTCATATTGATGCTTAAGTTCATCTAGGTTATTGAAGTCAGGCAAGAACTTCTTAAAGTGCTCATCTTTGACAAAGGCATCCAAATAGATGAAAACCGGATTATCTTTAGTATGGCCTTTATCAGTGATTTTCAAATGAGTCGGGTCAGTGAACATGGTCATGACTTTCTTAGTGACAGTTTTTCTATCATCACTTAAGTAGATGCAGTTGCCTAAGGATTTAGACATCTTGGCTTTGCCATCAGTACCAGGAAGCCTCTTACAGGATTCCTTTTCCGGAAGCATGATAGCGGGATTGACTAAAGCATCACCATAGAGAGAATTGAACTTATGAACAATCTCCTGGCACTGCTCAATCATCGGCGACTGATCTTCTCCAGCTGGAACGATAGTGGTATCAAAAGCAGTGATATCAGCGGCCTGAGAAACTGGATAGCATAAGAAACCGGCCGGAATGGATTCGCCAAACTGACGCATACCGATTTCACTTTTCACAGTAGGGTTGCGTTCTAGTCTGGAGAGAGTGACTAAATCCAGATAGTAACAAGTGAGCTCAAATAGTTCAGGAATTCTCGACTGAACAAAGATGGTTGTCTTACTAGGATCTAGGCCAACTGAAAGATAATCCAAAGCCACTTCAATGATGTTGTCTTTGATCTTCTGAACATTTCCGGCATTATCAGTTAATGCCTGGGTATCCGCAATCATGACATAGCATTCATCGAACTGATTGGAATTCTGCAGTTCCACTCTTCTTCTTAATGAGCCAACGTAATGACCGATATGGAGTTTTCCGGTTGGGCGGTCAGCAGTCAGCATTACTTTCTTGGTAGCTTCCATTTTTGTTTTATCCTTCCTGAAAGAAAATCAGTATCTGAAATTATTATTTCTGATTCTTAGCTAATTCCGCAATATAGGCTTTGACTTTAGGCTCTAATTCTGGATTCTTCAAGGCAAAGTCGATGATGGCTTTAACATATCCAAACTTATCTCCGATATCATATCTGGTTCCAGTGAAGACACAGGAATAGCAGGGATTGATTGCCATACTGGTTTTAATAGCATCAGTAAGCTGAATTTCACCACCGACTCCGGGCTTGGTCTTTTCAAGGATGGAGAAGATTTCCGGAGGTAAGACGTATCTTCCTAATACTGCCACATCAGACGGGGCAAGTTTAGGATCCTGTGGCTTTTCAACCATATCATTGATTTCAAAGATCTTGCCATCAGCTGTGGTCTTGGGTTTGACTACTCCGTATTTCTTAAGCATATCATGAGGTACACGTTTGCAGCCTAAGACAGTGCCGCCGTTAGTCCTATAGTAAGCATCCATCAATTCACCAATAGCCGGCTTTTCATCGAAGGTGATTAAATCATCACCTAAAAGAACAGCAAAAGGTTCATCTCCGACAAAGGTTTTTGCATATAAAACAGCATTTCCTAATCCCTTAGGTTCTTTTTGACGGACATAGCAGATATTGGCCATATCGGCAATAGCTCTGATCTGATCAGCTTCTTTATCCTTATGGCTAGCTCTTAAGCGTCCTTCTAATTCGGTATTGACATCGAAATAGTCTTCAATGTCTTCCTTAGAATGAGAAATGATGATTAAGATATCAGTAATGCCGGCTTTAACAGCTTCTTCGACAATATACTGAATGTTAGGAGTATCAACAATAGGAAGCATTTCCTTTGGCAAGGCTTTAGTAGCTGGTAAGAAACGGGTTCCTAAGCCTGCGGCAGGGATAACAGCTTTTGTAATTTTCTTCATTTTATTCCTCCAAATAGAATAAGTATACTAATTATAGCACTACAAATTATGTTAAAAAGTAGGCAGGTTCCGATTTTTTTTTATTGTTGGTTCGCTATTATGGTACACTAATAATGTAAAGGAGCGTAAGCAATAGTAATATTCAATGCTAACTTAACATAAAAACTAGATTAAATTGAAGCAATGGAAATTTGTTTTCATTCTTATTTCTTCCATTAAATCGAATAACTTGGTAATTTATGAAAAGTAATGCTTCAATTAAAAAGTCAGTAGCATTGATATTTAGTAAAACTATTGTAAACGCTTACCAAATAACATATAATAAAGGTGCAAGAAATCTATGACAAGCTACAAAATCAAAATCACGAATCTTGGTGGGTTGACCTCTCGTTCCAGTGCTGAACTGGTTGAAGAAGCTAATCATCACAAGTGCAACATCAAACTCAAGCTGGAGAACGGCGACGAATGCGACCTCAAGTCCATCATGAATGTCTTTGCTCTCTCTCCAATTGACAGTGGCGAAACTCTCACCGTCGAATGCGATGGCGTAGATGAGAAGAATGCTGTTGCCGGATTCGAAAAGCTTTGTAAAGAGTACAGCTTCTAGTATTCAGTTAATCTGTCTACCACGGAGTCGATAGTCGATCAGATACTAACACTATCCTTATATTTTAGTCTCCTCTTAAATTGGTATATCATTGGCCATGATATAGTCGAGACTTCAGACTTTCGGGACTAGACTCCCTTTCTTTAGAGACTAGCTGATACGATTAGATATAGAGCCATTTGGGATTATCTTAGTAGCCAACACTAGGTATGACACCATCCAGGCTGGTTCGTTTTGTCGCCAACTCTTTAGTCGCTGAGGACTAAGAAGGGAAGCAACTTTCAGCACAGATGAATTCGTTCTGCCTTCTGTTTACTAGACTAGACGAATAAGAATTCTAGGCTTTATATCTTATGGGTCTATCTGATTCGATACGCTCGAATATGATCCTAGACGTAGCCGTATGTTACTGGACTGTCCAATAAGGGTCCAAGCTGTTACGGTTCGATGTGTCGATGGTTCTATTCGATGAGGGGCAAGATGATACTAACCTAGGTGTCGATACGAGCTGATATGTGTCGAGGGTTGTTATGGAATTAGACGATAAGAGATGGTTCTGTTCGATGCTATTCTAGAAGTGATGATTAGGTACGATACTATTTGATTAGAGACGTTAAGTTAAGATCTGGTCTGATATGATGACCATGGTCAGAAGGGAATGCATTAGATACTTGTTGAGGAATAAGAGACTAGGTGTTCAGCCTAGCATTTATGAGACAAGACAGGATGAGGCAATGAGAGAAGGGATTGAACGGGATGAGGCGGGACGAAAAAAAGGGCCCAGACACAATTGTTGAATTGCGTAACTGGGCTCTTTTTTATGTCTATTTATTTAATCAGATCTTGGAAATAGGAGACTATTTCTTTGTAGTTAGGCTGAGCAAAAGGTTTGAGACCTTTAATGGCTTTATAGGTATAGTCGGTATAGTCGACCTCTAAAAAGAATTTTAGGCTGAAATCAGCTTGGTTGTTCTCATACCGGTAAGCCAAGTATTGGTCGTTTTCTTTGGAGGAAGCTAAGACCGTGCTTAAAAATGTCAGCATTTTATGGCTGTCAGCTACAGTTAATGTGGCTTCTTTTCTTTCAGGGAAAAGAACGGTCTTCTTCCAGGTTTTATCAGGATTGGGGGATAAGACTACTGATTCAACCCTTTCAACGCTTTCAATGCTTCTTTTCCAAAAACTAATCTGGCGGATATCTTTATTTGTGTTCTCCATTGGTTTTTTCCTCAGTAGTGAAAAAAGACTCAAACAACTGCTTCAGGACTTTGAAATAAGGCGGAAATTTATTGGTCCCTTCTTTAGTGATTGTAGGAATAAGATCTAAAGAGAATTTGAGTTCTACTTTATAGGATTCATCTTTGCCGGTGACAATGCCGGCCAAAGTACTTGGCCAATCAAGAAGGTAAAGCTCTTGAAAGAAAAGCTGAGTCAGCTTGGTCCACATATCCGAGATGTCATAAGGCTCGGATGGTTCAAGATAACCGTTTTTGATGATGTTAGGAGTAAGAGTGACTTTATCTAAGACTTTTTTAATGATGACTTCTTTGATCAGACCGTCTTTATCCTGATAACGGTAATAGAAGTCAGTAAGTTCTTTTTCGTATTGAGCAAGTTTTTGATTGTCATCAACTCCGAAGTCCTGATTGCAATGATTGCAGTGGTAGCCTTGAGTCTTTAGCTTCGAATCCATAAAGGGAATGGTATCTTCATTCCCACAGATTGGACAGATAATGTTCATAACTGTTCCTTCTTTTCTAGATGCGTGCAGGCTAAGAGACTATCATACTCCTCTTCAGTGACTAAACGGGATTCCCCTTCTTTTAAGTCACCTAAGGAGATAGGCCCTAAAGCTAGACGCTTTAATTGAATCACATCATAACTGAAGTGACCAAACAATCGCTTGATTTCGTGGTATTTGCCTTCGTGGACAGTCACTAAGGCATCATATTCATCTTTGATGACTATTTCAGCTGGAGCAGTTATATCGCCTTGTCCGATGTCTACGCCTTTGGCGAACTCTTCGACTAAGGTAGGCTTGAGGATATGGTTGACTTTGACTTGATAGGTTTTATTGATTTTGCTTTTTGGATTAGTGAGTCTGGAATTCAGGATTCCGTTATCAGTGAATAAAAGCAAACCGGTTGTATCAGCATCAAGTCTTCCTACGATTCTTACCCGCTTTTGATATAAAGGATCAATCAGGTTCATTACTGAAGGATAGGCTTCATCAATCAAGGAACACATATAATTAGCAGGCTTATTCATCAGGATAGTGACATAAGGAAGGTTAGGTATTTCTTTTCCATCCAAAAGAATTCTGTCTTTGCCGTTAATCTCCATATCGTAATGATTGACGACTACACCGTTGACTTTTATTCTTAAATCACGGACTAGCTTTTTGGTGCTTTTACGGCTTCCGAATCCCTGCAATGAAAGAAAACGATCCAATCTCATTTATTTCTTAAGCTCCTTTTCTAGAGCTCGCAGTTTAGTTAAATCAATGCCGGATGAAGAGGTGCTGGCAGTAGGTTTATTTATCGGTTCTTTGATAGTAGGATTTACGGAATCAGTTTTAGCTTCAGCAATGTTGACAGGAGCTTCTTCCTTAATAAGAGCCAACGGATTAGTTGAAGTATTCAACCCTTCAATAAGCAGATCGTGAAGTGAAGGCGGTATTGGTTCTTCAACTTTGGCTTCAAATTTATCATCCTCATATTCATGTAAGAAACCAAATTCATGCAAAGACAAAGCAATGCCAATAGCAAGACAGCCAAGAACGGTTGAAATAAGGATACAAATTTGGGCGGTCTGATCAGTGAAAGAGTTAAAGGTGGCACCTTTAAGATGCCTCACAATCAGAAGAATCAAACTAGGAAGGACAATGCCAAAGTTAACTCCTGCCTTTTCTTTTTCAAGATTGGAATAGGTGTTTCTGATTAAGAAACTCAGGCACCATCCGATCAAGGCTCCTACTAAGGCACTAGCTAAGAAGAAAGCATAGGTCTTGATATCTTTTAAACGGGAAACATCGGTCATTACGTTAAAGACATTCAAATAGAAGGAACTTAAGAAAAAGATGGATCCGATGGATTCACCAGAGAAGGTAACTACAAAAGTTGCAATAGCCATTAAGAAAAGAACAGCTGAGAAAGCACTGGCAGTATTTAAGTCAGTGATTTTACTGAAATCAATGAAATTTATCACAATGGAGACAATGAGAGAGGCACAAAAACAAATTAAAGCGGAGATATTGTGTTTTTTACCAGTGTTAGCAAATAAATGAGCAAAGTCTAGGAAGAAGAATCCAACAATCAAGGCTAATAATCCTGAATATAACGGTGTAGGGAAGTTTTCAGTTAAATAAGTGACAGGAATTAAAAAGAAGAAAACCGCGCCTAAAATAGCGCCGAGAGCATAAGCCCATTTAGTCTTAAAAAAGTTCAAATATTTCTTTCCGATAGAAAGCTTATTATTGTCTTCATCTTTGATTCCCATCGTATCTTTTAAGGACTTGACGTTTACAAAAGGAATCCAACTGAAAGCTCCTAATAGGAAGCCCTGTACTAGTCTTATGAAGTGATTGAGAATACCTTTTTGATTATTATTTTCGTTGTTATTCATAGAACGTTTATATTATATAACCAAACCGGTTTCTTTTTTACCCCTAACTAAAACTTAATTATGAATTCGCTGCCTTCCCCATAGACGGATTTAACACTAATTGAGAAACCATATAACTGGCAGATATGTTTAACGATAGCTAATCCTAAGCCAGTTCCTTCGACATTGTTATCACTTCTGGAATTGTCTACTCGGTAGAATCTTTCAAAAATGCGCGCTAAGTTTTCTTGTTTGATGCCAATGCCGGTATCCTTAATGCTGATAGTTCTATTTGATTTAGATATACTGATATTGATGCTACCATGCTTATGATTATATTTAACAGCATTAGATAGTAAATTCTGGAAGAGTTTATCCATGTCCAATTTTTCGGCAATGACCGAAACATCATCTAAAGAAATGTTTAATTTCAGATCATGTTGGTTCATCAACGGAGTCAATGATTCAATGGCAAGCAGAGCAGAGTCTTTTAGATTGACAGGTGTTAGATTCTGATTGTGTTTGTTCTCTAAACGGTTGATGGTCAGCATATCGGAAAGAATATCTTTCATTCTCTCCGCTTCTTTAATTGTCTTTTTTACTGCATCCTCTTTGTCTTCCTCAGTAGTAAAGATTCCGTTATCAATCATTTGCTGATAACCAAGTATGGAAGTTAAAGGAGATTTTAATTCATGGCTGGCATTGCTGAAGAAATCATTTTTGGTTTTTGCTAGATTTCTTTCTTCAGTTTGATCCAAAATCAGAATAGCTAAACCAGTTTGAGAGCCGTCAAGCCAAGGATAATTTAAAGGCATGAGATTCACCTGATAGATTCTTCCATCTCTCTCATAATCAAAAGTCTTATCCTTTTTTGAAACAATAGAGTTTTTGATATTTAGTTTAAAAGTGTCACCTAATGTCAATACTTCAATGCTTTTATGTAAAACATCTTCTTCGTGATACTTGAAAATATGGCTTGCAGCCTTATTGAATAGAACGATATTCCCGACATCGGAAATGGCTAGGAATCCTTGTGAGATGGAATCGAGAATCATTTTGGTCTTTTCTTTTTCCACTTCCAAATCCGAGATTTTCTTATCTAAGGTTTTGGAAACCGTATTTATAGAATCAGTTAAAGAAGAAAGATCATCCGTACCTGCAATGTCTTTTGGCTCCTCTCCTGATATGTATGCTAGTCTTTGAATCTGATCCTTAAGAGGCTTGATAGATTTCTGATACTGCCGGATTTTATAGTAAATATAAAAAGCCATGATGGCTACAATGCAGATAGAACCATAAATCAAAGAATTCCTAGCTACGGCTGTGGCACTGCTTTCTTTGATGCTGACACGGACATAAAAAGAGGGATTTTCTTTGTCTTTGCAGGCTAGATAAATCATGTTGTAGTTATAGGATGAATTCCTAGTAACTTCTTTTCCAAGATTCTCGTTATCAATTTCCTTAGCTTTTTCAGTGGATTCCAGAAGATTTTGGGAATCAAAAAGAATTGAGTAGTCATCATCAC
>JBAXZY010000072.1:0-7855 GCA_041670045.1 Bacilli bacterium
CAATGCCGATATTATTGATAAAGTTGCTTCTATGAATAGAATAATTAAAATGGTGACTGATATTAAGATTGATGATGAACATCTATCAGTCACGATTATGCCTATTGCTATTAAGAAAGATACTTTCTTAGCTCAAGTAAAATATGAGTATAACGGAGTGTTAGTCGAAGGCAAGTATCAGGATCCTTTGACATTTATTGGAAAAGGCGCTGGTAAGAATCCAACCGCAAGTGCTATTCTTCAGGACTTAATTAGGATCAATAAAAAGATTACTTATCCGTATCCGAATCTATTGGAATATTATTCAATTACCCCTGACTTAGAAGGCTCTTACTTAGTTTCTAAAGACTATCAGATCCGGGAAGTTAAGAATCCTAGTCTTGATTATCTATACTCCTGTGACTTTGTCTGTCGGATTGAATAAAGAGGAAACAAAAAATGAAATCATATAATTTCGCTGTTGTTGGTGCTACTGGACTTGTTGGAAGAACTTTTCTGAAGGTGATGGCTGAATATCATCTTCCGGTTAAATCACTCCGTTTGTTTGCCAGTCCTAAGAGTGTTGGCACTAAACTTACTTTTGAAGGAAAAGAGTATCTTCTTGAAGAATTAAAAGAAGGCTGTTTTGTCGGAACTGATTTTGCTTTAATCAGTGCCGGTGCCTCAGTAAGTAAAATCTGGGCTAAAGTCGCTAGTGACGAAGGAGCTTTAGTGGTGGATAATTCTTCTCAGTGGCGAATGGATAAGGACTGTGCCTTGATTGTTCCGGAAATCAATATTGCTGACTATCATGACAAGTCAAAAATCATTGCTAACCCTAATTGCTCAACTATTCAATCGGTCTTGCCCCTTAAAGCATTAGATGAAGCTTTCGGGTTAGAGAAAGTTACCTATACGACTTATCAGGCTGTCTCTGGTTCTGGCAAGAAAGGTCTGGATGATTTAGCAAGATGCGAAAGAGGAGAGAAGAATCAGTTCTATCCTTATGATATTTCAAAGACCTGTATTCCGGAGATTGATGTCTTCTTTGATGATGGCTATTCCAAAGAAGAGATGAAGATGGTTAATGAAACCAGAAAGATTCTTCATCTTCCGGACTTGAAAGTCTCAGCTACCTGCATTAGAGTTCCCGTTCCAGTTGCTCACGGAGTTGTAATTCAGGCCGAATTCAAAAAGCCAGTTGATGTAATCAAAGCTCGGAAAGCATTAGGTGATTATGAAGGAATCAAGGTTTTAGATGATCCTAAGAACCATATATATCCTGTCTCCACTATTGCCGCCGGTAATGATTACGTCTACGTTGGAAGAATCCGTAAGGATTTAGCAGTTGATAATGGTTTGCTTCTTTATACGGTCGCTGACAATGTCCGAAAGGGTGCTGCCAGTAATGCCGTTCAGATAGTCAAGAAGATTATTCAGGAAAGAGAGAAGTAATTATGGATAAGGTTTGTAAATTCGGAGGATCCTCTTTAGCTAATAGCCAAGAATTCCAAAAGGTCAAAAACATTGTCTTAGCTGACCCCGATCGAAGCGTGGTGGTTGTCTCAGCCTTAGGAAAAGACAATAAAGAAACAAATAAAGTTACTGATCTTCTTTATCTTACCTATCAACATAAGAAATACCATGTGGATGCCAAGCCTTTATTTGATGTGATTGAATCCCGTTACCTTAATATCGAAAAAGAGCTTCATCTGAACATCGGACTTAAAGAAGAATTTGCTGCTCTTTGGGACCGTATCCAAAAAGATGAAATCAGCGAAGAGGAATTAGTTTCACGTGGTGAATATTTCTCGGCAAAGCTGATGGCCAGCTATTTAGGATTCGATTTTGTGGATAGCAAGGATCTGATTCATTTTGATTATGATGGAAAAGTGAAAGAAAAAGAAACCAAGGAAGCTATTTTCAAAGCTAAGTCTCTTCATTCCAAGATGGTTGTTCCTGGCTTCTATGGCTCCTATCCAAATAAGAAAATCTGTTTATTCTCCCGTGGTGGCTCTGATGTCACTGGTTCCTATATGGCTAAAGGAATCAAGGCTATGCTTTACGAGAATTTCACTGATGTTTCCGGATTCTATATGGCTGATCCTAAAATTGTTTCAGACCCGAGAAGAATAACTCAGATTTCTTATGATGAATTAAGAGAGCTTTCCTATATGGGAGCATCAGTCATTCATGAAGAAACCATTCTTCCTTTGATGGATGACAACATTCCTCTTGTCATACTAAACACCAACCATCCTGAAGAAGGCGGAACCCTGATTCAAAAGAACACCACTAATCGTCAGCATCTGATCACTGGAATAACCGGTAAGAAGGGATTCATTGCTTTAACCTTTGTCAAACAGAAGAATGTTGATAAGTTATCTGTCATTATGAATGTTTTGAAAGTATTCGAAATGTTCCAGATTCCGTTGGAACATATTCCTACTTCCATTGATAGCTTCACAGTCGTGGTGGAAAAGAAAGCTATCGAAGAACGCTTTTATGATGTAATAGCTGAATTGAAAAAGATTCCATCCATTATTTCCATTGCCGAAGATGATGACTTAGCTCTTTTAGCAGTGGTCGGCGGAAACATGGTGAAGAAAGTCGGAACTTCCGGTAGAATCTTATCTGTCTTTGGAGAAGAAAACATCAATATTAAGATGATTGATCAAGGCGTTGAAGAGTTCAATATTATCATTGGAGTCTCTAACAATGATTTCGACAAATCCATCAAATCTTTATATGATAAGTTCGCTCATGAAAAAGTAAGTGAGGCTTAGCAACAATAAATACTAAGAAAAAAAGCATCCTTCTTCGTGAAAGATGCTTTTTTTAATAATCTTGTTTTTTAAAGCAAACTAAGCTAAATAAAAAGTGATTGAATTAATAATGACTCTTCCAGTTTGAGTACCATCGTTTGTGATAGACAAGGAGGTACTGGGAGCTGAATAAGAAAAAGTAATATCCTGATTAGTCGGCTTAACACTATCAGCATGAGTGAATTCAGTGGTTACAGTATTGATAGTTAAGTTGCTGGTATCATTATGAAAACTCTTCTCACCCTGACCATTAACGGCATAGTAGTTGAAGAAATCGGATCCGTTGACTATGACCTTAGTAATGCTTTTACTTAGAACAAAAGTAAGAGTTCCAGTAGTACTTCTTGTACCTAACTGGAGCGTAGTATCACTGGTATTGGAAGGATCCTGGAAGACCTGAGTTTTTTCAACCGTCAAGGAAGAAACTAAGTCAGCTGGAAAATATCCTTTTAAAACATCAGGATGAAGTGAAGAGGAATAATCGTAAGCTTTTTGTTCCTTTAAGGTATTGAAAAAATTGACTGTCACCGGTTCACTAGCATTAGTTGAACTGGCAACGCTTGAAGTACTGGCTTCTGAACTGGATGAAGAGTTTTCTAAAGAAGAGGAAATAAGTGAACTGGATTCGGCTGTTGACAAACTTGAAGAAGCTTTGTCGGTGGCTGAAGCCTTACTTTCGCCACAGGCACATAAAGTAATTAACGGCAATAGAAGAAACGTAACTGATTTAGTTTTCATGATATATCCTTTCTATATTAACTAATTAAGTCTTCTCATTTCTTAGAAAGCAAATAACTGAAGGCAATGTCTGCAATCATTTCCTTACTCTTAGGAGTATTCTCGACTTCCCCTTTGACAATCAAAGTTGCAAAGAAAGTGGCACATTGACCAATGTAGAACCAAAAGAGGATTATTTCCTTGTCGGTCAAGTTTTTGATCACAGGAAAATAATCCACATAGGTTTTAATGAAATTGGTATATATTGATTCATCAGGAGCTTCTTTAAATAAATCAAAGTCTTTGACGGAAGTGTAGGAAGTAATGTAATAAAGATAAGTAGGGTGATCGACTAGATAATCGACCATTGCTGTATAGACCTTATGTGGGTCTCGGTCTTTTGTTCCGGATTGAATCAAAAATGCGTTCATCTTGGCTGATATTAAGGCATAGGCTGAATAAAGAAGGTTCTTTTTTGTTTTAAAATGATCGAAAACCGTAAAGTCGGAGATGCCACATCTTTTGGCTAAGGTTCTTGAAGATATTTTGGCTATTCCGTTTTCTGATGCTAACGCAATGACACCTTCTAGGATGGTATTATCGATACCTGGTAAATCTCTGTAAGACATACCTTATTTTACCACTGTTATGGGATTTTTTAAACATGTGTAAGATAAAAACAAGACCCGTTATTTACTCATAGATACCGCTTTCAAGTAATAATATTTGAAATCTGACTCGAATTAACTTATTATGACTCTCCACGATTAGAGAAGAGCTGAACTAACCCAAAGACTCATTCTTATGTAGTGGCACATCAATAATAGGAGGTACAGGAAGATGAACGACACAAACAGTGTATTCACTGATGTTGATGATAACATCAATAATAACGACAATGTCAGATCTGAATCCAAAGCTAAAGACGAATCAAGAACCCGTTTCTTCGACAGTCTGTTGGTTGGCTATTTAGATTCACAAATGATGGATCGTTAGTTAGAAAGACCTGGCACTATCCAGGTCTTTTTTTGTAGGCATCATGGTACCATTATCAAAAAGTAAGTGTATACTAACTATGAAGAATTAAGGAGGCACCCTTATGACTGCACAGATTATATCCATTATCAGTATCAGCATTATTTTCTTAGCTACTACTTTAGGATCGGCTTTTGTCTTCTTTTTTAAAAAGGGTTTTGGGACTAAAGTAAATGACTTTGTCTTAGGATTTGCGGGTGGAATTATGATTGCTGCCTCATTCTTTGGTCTTATTCTGCCCTCAATCAATCAAAGCAAGACTATTGACGTCTATCAAGGGCGGAACTTTGTTCCTCCGATAGTAGGCTTCATTGTCGGCGGTCTTCTCTTGTGGGGAATGGATAAACTGATTCCTCATACTCATTTATCAAATAACGTGGATGAAGGAAGAGGACATCAGAATACACCTCGGAATTTGAAATTCTTCTTAGCAGTCACTATCCATAATATCCCAGAAGGATTATCAGTTGGTTTTGCCTGCGGGCTAGCTCTTGCCAGCAAAGACAATCAAATGGCATTAGCCTACAGTGCCTTATCATTAGCCATTGGTATTGCTATACAGAATATTCCCGAAGGTGCGGCTGTCTCAGTTCCGCTATTCGGGGAAGGTGAAACCAAAGGCAAATCCTTCCTGTTTGGAACTCTTTCGGGGGTTGTAGAACCAATCTTTGCAATTGCAGGCCTGTTTTTGGCTCAGCTATCGATTATTACTCCTTGGCTATTGGCAGTAGCAGCTGGCGCCATGTTCTATGTCACTCTGGATGAAATCATGCCCGAAGCCAGGAAAACCGCGGATGCTCATATTGGTATTTGGTCTTTCATGATTGGATTTGTCATTATGATGGCATTGGAGTTAGCTTTTGATTAATTCTTGAAATCAAAGAATCAATTGGTTTCGTGTTATAATTCTTTCTATGGCATTAGATAATTTATCATTGAAGATTATTGTTGATTCTTTAGCTAAGCAGCTAGTGGGATCAACTTTAGGAAAACCTTTATCATTAGGAGCCTCTGATTATGCTTTTCCTTATTCCTGTGTTTTAGGAATTGATAATATTAGGCACGGTACTTTTGTGTTCTCCTTGAATTCAGCCAATCCTTTCCTGACTTATTCCTTTGACCGTTATGAGAAAGTGGATGACAATTCCCCTTTCTTCAATTCCTTGAAAAGATTATCGTTAAGTACAATCAAGGTAGTAACTAAATTAGCCGGTGAAAGAGTAGTCACGATTTCTTTACTGGCTAACAGTACTGATTTGAGTGAAACTAATTCCGGATACGACCTGATTCTGGAATTGTTTCCTAATCATCCTAATTGCTACATAGTAGCTTACCCTGCAAAGAAGATTATTTCTTTATATAAGGAACATACCGATGTGGAAAAAGGAATTTTCATCACTCGGAATGTTGCCTATGAATACCCGGCAGAAAGACCGACTTGCCCTGTTGATATTGGTAGTTTAGAGGAAGCCAAGCCCTATTTTTCTAATGCTCTTTATCGTTATTTAGAACAGTATGTCAATTCTAAGCAAGCTGATTTAAAAACGGCTTTGACTCAACTTTATCAGTCAGACAAACTATATCTAGCCGGGAAAGATATCCTGCCATTTAACTTTAATTTGCCTACTGCTAAACCTTTGGAAGTAGCTGATATTTACAAAAGCATAGTGGTTGATCAAAAGAAATTAGCCAAACTGGAAAAGGAAAAAGCTTTAATCAGTTTGATTGAGAAATCACAAAAAGTAGTAAAGAAAAAACTTAAGAATCTCAGCGAAGATTTGCAGACTGCCAACGCTAACCAGAAACTGATGGAATATGGTCAGATGATTTATCTTTATCAAGGGGAGATAAAAAAAGGTGATACGGTTTTAATTAAGGATGGCTATACGATTCCTCTTAATCCTTTGTTGGATGCTCCTAATAATGCTAATCGTTATTTCAAAAAATATACTAAAGCGAAAGCTGCTGTTAAGGTTTTGAATGAACTAATCATTAAAGCTAAAGATGAACAGGAATATTTGGCTAAGAAGATTCTAGAAGCTAAGGATGGCACTCCAAGAGACATCATGGAACTGAAGTCCGAATTATTATCTGAAGGCTATATTAAAGAGAAGCAGGGACAGAGACATATTAATAAGGTATCAAAGAACCATTCTTACGATCCCCATTATTTAGTTCTTCCGGATGGGAAGATTGGTTTTGGTATGAACGGACTTCAAAATGAGGAGCTAACCTTTAAAATTGCTAAGAAAGATGATTTATTCATTCATGTCAAAGATTATCCCGGCGCTCATGTAGTGATTCTTGCAGGAGCTGATAAAGAGAATATTAAAAGGTTAGCTATGGAACTGTCTTTATATCTTTCTCATTTGGACAGCGGAACGGTTATGATTGCGAAGAAAAAGGATGTTAAGAAGAATTCTGAGAGAATTGGTTTAGTTAATATTCTAAAATATGAAACAGCTGTGGTAAAATACATTCGTGCTGATTCTATTTCCTTATTTAGGAAGACTCTGAAGTCATAAAGTTAAAAACCTTTTTTGTAATTTATTGACTTTGGATAGTGAATTAGCTATATTAATTCTCGCGACTATTAACGCCCTATTAGTTAAGTGGTATAACGGGTCCTTGGTAAGGACCAATCGCTAGTCCGATTCTGGCATGGGGCACCATTTTTATTAAAACAATAAAGTAGTATACTAAGTACTGTCGGAAAAACTGTGTGCGAAACTTAAATCGGAGGAACAGTAGATGAGCTCAACCGAAGAGAAGACGAATAAAAATACTAAAGCCAGAGCTCATGCTGTGGCCGGCTGGGAGTGGTTTAAATCTGCTGCCTGGTTACAGGTTATTTTGATTGTCGGCGTTGTCGTCGGCGTTGTTGTCGCTATTCCGTATATTGTTTCCGCAGTACAGAATCAGACTAGTACTTCTGATTTCTATGAATCAAAGGCTATTTCCTATAAAGAATTCCAAAACTACCTTGATGGCAAAGACAGTAAATGCAATGGTGCTATCGGTGATGGCAATAGTAAGATTTCTGATGATACTGAAGGATTCACTGTTATCTTCTACAAGGATAATGATTCCGATACTTATTCTTCCTTAGAAGGTAATGTTGAGACTTGGTATAAGAATTTCAACAGTAAGTATGCCAATGGTAAAGCCAGAGTTTACACTATTGATGTAGCTTGGGTTCCTGGCGATGCTGCTACTAGTAAGTCTTATGAAGGCTCTGATCCAGCTACTTTCTACCAGAATGATAAGATTTCTTTATCTGAACAGTATGATATCCAGCA
>JBAXZY010000073.1:0-7742 GCA_041670045.1 Bacilli bacterium
CGTCGGACGTCGAATTGCTGAAGTCCCTCGGCCTGCTGCCGAAGGATCCGGAGCAGCCTAAAAGAAAACGCGGAAGGCCTAGGAAAATCGCTGCATAGGCTAGCGGATTGGGAAACTATTAATATAATATTGTTTTTATGAAATATAGCAATTTAAACATCACTAAGTGCTTTATCAAGTTCATCCAATGTCTCTAAGTATTCGTTTTCCTCTTCTTCAACTTGCTTTGCTTTAGCTTCTCTTTCCGCTGTCAGATCATTGATTTTATGGTAATCGCTGATAGGAGTGCTAAGCTTATCGTCCAAAGCTTTGATCTCAGCATGTAAAGCCAAAGTATGCTTTTCTAGATAAGCTAAACGGTCACGGAGTTTGCCTGTTGATGGATGGGTTCTTACTCTTTCCGTCTTTACTTCCTTAGGCTTTTCTTCCTGCTCCGCTTCCTTTTCCAGGTATTCGGAAACAGTGCAGGTATACTTGTTGATGCTTGTTCCTTCAAAAGCTAATAAAGTATCACAGATTTTATCCAAGAAATAACGATCATGTGAGACAACTAAAACCGGACCTTTGAAATTCTCTAAATAGTTTTCGAGGACTTCCAAAGTATAAATATCCAAATCATTTGTTGGCTCATCCAGTATTAAGACATTTGGATTAGACATCAAGACTCTTAAAAGCTGGAGTCTTCTTTTCTCTCCGCCGCTTAAGACTTTAATGGGAGAATATTGTTTGGTGGAATCAAATAAGAAAGTTTCAAGCAATTGCTTAGCAGATATTTCGCCATCCAAGGTCTCAATTCGATCACCGGCCCTAGAGATGTAATCAATAACTTTCTCTTCTGGATTCATCTCTTCCATCTCCTGAGCAAAATAGCCAATCTTTATGGTTTCACCTATCAGTATTTCGCCACTATCAAGTTTCAGCTTGCCCATGATGGCTTTAAATAAAGTGGTCTTGCCACAACCATTGTTGCCAACTATTCCAGTTCTTGAGTAACGAGGAAGGTTATAGCTGAAGTCTTTAAATAGAAGTCTTCCATCCATCGACATAGCCGCATTCTTGATTTCAATAGTGTCATTGCCAAGGCGAGTCTTCAAAGAAGACATACTTAGGGATTGGTCCTTTTCGAATTTGATAGCAGAGAGCTTTTCGAATCTTTGAATACGGCCTTTCTGTTTGGTAGATCTAGCAGGTGCACCGGCTCTGATCCAAGCCAGTTCGTTCTTTAACAGAGAACGGACTTTCTGTTCCTGATGGGCTTGATTGGCTTCTCTTTGTTCCTTTAATTCCAAATACTTGGAGTAATTGGCTTCATAGGAGTAAACAGTTCCATGATCAAGTTCTAACATTTTGGAGCAAACTCGTTCTAAAAAATAACGGTCATGAGTCACTAAAAGAAGACCATGAGGCCACTTAATTAAAAACTTTTCTAGCCAAAGAATCGTATCTTGATCCAAATGGTTTGTTGGTTCATCCAATAGAAGAATGTCGCAATAGGTCAATAAGGCAATAGCTAACGATAATCGCTTCTTCTCACCGCCTGACAAGTTCTTGCATAAAGCATCGTAATTAGTCAGCTTCAGATGATTAAGCATCGCTTTTATTTCATAATCTGGAACCGGATGGTCCTTGGTTCCTCTTGAAGAAATAGCTGAATAAACGGTCTCTGTTGGGCCAAAAACCTGATTTTGCTCTAAATAATTGATCTGAATATTTCCTGAGCGGACAATATTCCCACTGACCGGCTTTTCCTGTCCTAAGACTAATTTCAGCAAAGTGGATTTGCCAGAGCCATTGACTCCCATCAAACCGGTCTTATCTTTTTCAGTAACAGTAAAAGAGGCATCTTTTAATAGATACCGGTCAACATATTTAAAAGAGACATCCTGAAATGTGATTACCATTGAATTAAGCCTTATAGATTATATTACACAAAGTCAGAAAAGCACTTATCTTTCTTTTTTTATATAAATTATTTCTTCCTTTTTTAGGTTTTCAATCACTCTTCGAACATCGTTACGATGATGTATTAATAGATAGTGTCATAATAAAAGGAGCCTTCAACTTCAGGCCCATTTTAAGTTTCTTTATTTGACAGTAACAAAATTGGTAAAAGCCGTAATAGAGAAAATATCCTTTAAGACATCATTAGGATGTAGAACCACTACATGGTCTTTTCCACCTAAGGCTTTGGAATAAGATAAAAGAAGCCTCAACCCAGCCGAAGAAAGATAATCAAGGTCTTTGAATTCAAACTCCAGATCCTTGATTGTCGGTATTTCATCCTTCAGACTGGCATCCAGGTCATGTGAAGTGACAGTATCTAAACGTCCTTTTAAGGTGACAAGCAGCTTAGTGCCTTCTTTGCTTTTATTTATCTCCATATAATGACTCCTTGTTCATGGGTATCTTAACCGTAGTCTCATTTAGACTAATGATGCGAACATATTCAACACTGGCATCTAGTTTCTTAATGACATCTAAGGCCGAATCAGTCCTTTTGGAATTAGGGGCTAAAGGGTTGAAAGGAAAGCCACCATCCTTAATAGATAATACCATAGTTTCTTCCTCTTTTCTAAGAATTACATCACAGCCATCGGTAATTCTAAGTTTTTGATAATCATGTTTAAAGGCGGTATCAAGAAGAGCTTCGGCACATAAAGAAAGAGCAGTGGCACAGTTGGAATTGGCACCCATTTTAATAGCCGAATCGTAGATGTCCTTTTGAGCTTGAGGAACCTTTTTGAAATTAGTGACTGAAAGGTTTCTTCTTAGTGCCTTATCATTGCTTTTAGGTAGTAGCAGTAAAGTCGGATAAGAGTGCTTCTTTCCGTAAATACCGACATAGAGCAAAGTAGCTATTAAAGAAAGAATCTCAGCTAGTAAGAAACCTAATGAATATCCTGGTACCTGATAAACAAACATCAAGGACATGGATAAGGGAATACCAAACAAGCCTAATTTGAGAAAAGTATTAACTAAACCGGGAATATTCTGAAAAACACTCGGATAATAACATCTAATGAGGTTATTGGCCGTGTAGAAAAAGAAAGTAACAGCATAGATTCTTAATGCTAAACCATAATCGGAAGAGACTTCGCTTTCCTTAACTCCGAAAATCAGAAGATAGATTTGAGGATGAATTAAAGAAATCAATACTAAAACTGAGACCACCACTGACAAAATAAGAATCACTCTCTTAATGACTAATCGGATAGCCCCGTAATCTTTTTCGCCTAATAAAGTGGACACAATAATCGGAGTCACGGTCAGTATTCCCATAATGAAAACATCAAAGACAAAAAGCATGTTGCTTAAAATGACATAAGAATTCATCTCTTTTTTATCACTGAAAGCCAAAGAAGCCGTCTTGCTCATCAGTAAAGTCATCAAAAACAAAAGAAAGAAAGAAGCTAAAGAGGAAACGGATGCTTTTAAGACTGGAGCCAGGTCCTTAAAAGAAAAGCGGCAGAAAGAGAATTTCATCAGTCTCTTCTTGGAATTGAAATAAGGTATTAAAGCAACTAAACCCGCTAACATGCCGATGCCGGTACTTAAAGCTACTCCACTCACCACATAATCACGTGGGAGATATAAGCAAAATAAGCTCTCAGTGACAATATGAACCACAGAAGCAATAGCAAAGTACAATGATGAAAGAGATGGATGATTATCGGCCGACAATAGGAAGCAGAATAACATTCCAAGATAAATTAAGGGAGACATATAGAAAAACACAGACAAGTAGTCTCTCATCAAGGGAATAAACTCAGTGAAGCTTCCACAGAGGAATTCACAGATTGATTGAGTTGCAAAAAGGCCAACCGGTATAAAAAGACAGGAGAGAAGAAATCCAATGACTAAAGCAGCATTGAAAGATTTGTTGGCTTCGGCAAATTCTTTTTTACTAAGACGGTTAGCAACCACAATGGCAACACCTGGAGTTAATCCTAAAGCGGACAATTCAAGCAGATAGATAAAGGCAGTCGCCAAGGATGCGGCCGATAAACTAGTAGAATCAAGGAATTGGCCGATGATCATACCATTAGCTAAGGATCCAGCTTGCATAGCAAAAACTAAGAGAATACTAGGAATCAGATACCTGTAGAACTTGTGAAGAATCAGTTTACCATTTCTTTCCATTTGCTTTATTCCTCAAAGAAGAGCATTCCTTTCAATGACGAAATTGCATTCTTCAGATATTCTTCGCTAGTGATGGGCCAATCGTATCCTAAACGGAACAAAGCTTTGATGGAGTAATGATTATCACTAGCAATAAAAGAAGAAGTTCCCGACGATACATCATATCGAATCAAAGAAGAAACTTTGTCATTGCCTTCCCTCATTTCCTTATTCAGTCGCTTACTGAAATCCTCATCAGTTACTAAATCAATCTTAAACCCATAGTCATTCATGGCTTTGATAACATCGCCCATCATTACTTCATGACTATTGGCACTATGCAGAATGGTGTATTTTTTTGGTGTCTTAGCAAAAAGAACAATTGTCTTAGCAACCTCATCAATCGATGAGAAGTCAACAAATGTATCAGCTTGTGAAACAGGGAACACATGCAATAGGGAATAGGCCTTCAAGGAATTCATGAAATTATTGGTGACAAAATTGATTTGGAATTCGCCGTCGCTTTGCCGAGGCATTAAATTTCCGACTCTTACTATCTTTGCCTGAAGTTTCTTTTCATCCACGGCTTTCATAATAGCTTCCTCAGCCATGATTTTGGAATGAACATACTTATTGGAAAGATCCTGGCCGAAATAGATTTCATTTTCGAATAGCTTCTTATCGTCTTTGAACTTGTGATTGACGTTAGCACCAGCAACGGACAAAGTTGAAACCTGAATCAGTCGGGCGTTTCGCTTTTGGGCTAAAGCTATCAAGTTCTCAACTCCGTGGAAATTGACTCTTTCAATAGAATCATCATTAGCAAAATGCTTCACTAGTGCGGCACAGTTGATGATGGTGTCAAATCATTCATCTTTAAGAAGAGCATTGAGATTACCGGGAGTCAGGTCGCCTTCGATAACTTTGATTTGTTTTCCAAACAAAGAAGTGGATGGCGACTCAAAATAGTAAGCTAATAATCCTTTCAAACGGTTTTCCGGATTCAGGCCTTTTTGAGACCGTAACAGACAAATAACATGCTGGGAAGGATCTTTAAGCAATTCCTTAAGGACATGGATTCCTAAGAAACCAGTTCCTCCAAAAAGCAAAACTTTACCCAACTGATGATCGATCTTCATATCCTTTAAATCACTGACGACATTATGAGATAAGCCAAGGCTGGTCGGAATTGCCTTTTCTGGTGTAGTCTCCTCTGTACCAGCAAGAGGCTTCTGGTTCTGATTCTGTAAAAGAATATGACCATATAAGTCAGCAACAGAAGGATTATCAAACACATTGCCATAACTTAAAGGAAGATTCTCTTCCATCGCCAGCATAGCTACTTTAGAGGCACTCAAGGATGATCCGCCAAGACTGGAAAAATCGTCATCGATAGAGAAATCAGTTGTACCTAAAACCTTGCTATAGATGTCAAAAAGCTTTTTCTGCAATTCATTCTTCGGTTTCCGTAAAGACTTATTCGATTTAATGCTCTTGACTTCCGGAACTGGCAAGGCCTTTTTATCGACTTTGCCGTTATTGTTAGTCGGAAAAGCTTCCATCTTCACAAAGACTCGGGGAATCATATACGGAGTCAGATATTTAGCTAGATACTTCTTCAGCTCTTCGACATCAATATCTTTCTTAGCCGTATAATACCCAACTACGAACTGACCGTTTTCAGGTGTTTCTTTTACTAAACAGATAGACTGAGTAATATCCGGGTAACGGTCCATATTGGCTTGGATTTCATCTAATTCGACTCGTAAGCCTCTTAATTTTACCTGATTGTCTCTTCTGCCGAAGATATCAATCTTTCCATTATAGAGAAATCTTCCGATATCACCGGTTTTGAAGGCCCGGTGTCCGTCAATCATCAGATAGCGGGTGGAATTCAAATCGTCCCGGCCGACATAACCTCTGGAGACTCCTTCACCAGCCACTAAGATTTCTCCTACGGCTCCAAAAGGAACGGGATGATTGCCCCGGTCAATGATGTAATCGTAGTAATTTGCACTTGGATAGCCAATCGTTATTTCTTCATCCGAAGTCAAGGTATCCTGACAGTTGGCAACGGTGATTTCAGTCGGGCCATAGACATTATGGAGTACGGCATCAATGCCTAGATTCTTAATCTTCCGATATAAAGCAACAGAGAAGGCTTCACCGCCAGCTTTGATCAGCTTTACTTTCTTGAAGGCCTCCACCACTTCTTTGATGTCTAAGGCATTATTAGGATAGGAAGGAACCGGGAAAGCAAAATCGACACCTTCTTTAAGCATTCTCTTAGAAAGAATCAAAGGATTAAGTATTTCTTCTTCGCTTGCTAACATTATGGTTAATCCATTAGCTAAAGGAACCATTTCCTCATCAACAGAGAAATCAAAAGACAAAGAAGCTAAGGCCACCGTCACATGTCCGTATTCTAAGTATTCTTTAGCGACAAGATTATGTTTAGTAGGAGAAACATAGTTGACTAAGGAATGATGTTCGATCATGACTCCTTTTGGCTGACCAGTCGATTCGGAAGTAAAGATGCAGTAAGCTAAGGCATCTGCATCAATCTTCACATTCGGGAAAGTCGAGTCGGGATGATCAGATAGTATTTCTTCGACGGTAAATATAGGAAGCTTAACTAATGTCGACATCCGGTCTTGCTTGATCTTATCAGTCGTTAACACTAAAGGCGACTGGGCAGTATTGATAATATAATTGACCCGCTCATCCGGGTACTTAGGATCAATTGGAGTAAAGCAGCCACCGGCTTTTAAGACGCCTTGGATAACTGAATAGGCGTTAGCAATTCTAGGCATCATGACAATGATCTTATCGTCTTTCTTAATGCCTTGTTTCAAGAGGAAGTTAGCAATGATGCTGCTTCTCTTATCCAATTCTTCATAGGTAAGACGCTCATCAATACCAATGACCGCAGTTTTCCGAAGGTTCTTATGAACTGAGGCTTGGAATATTTCCTCAAAGTTCCTATAGAGGAAATGGTCAGTTGTCTGATTATAGAATCCGATTTCACCGGCACTGACAGAATCCAGGCATTCAATCTGGGAGAGCAGTTCTTTATTTAGGAATTCAGGAATCATCTTGTTCATCATTCTAGCAAAATGAACCGCCATCTCTTCTCGATAAAGGTTCTTATCATACTCGATGTGAAGAAGGCAGTCATTTGAGCTTTCACTGATTTGAGCTGAGAAAGAGGCTTTGGGGGTCTTTGAAATCAAAGGAATGTTTTCAATTGGAAGTTTGGCAAACTTGGATGGTAAGAAGCCATCGCCTTGATAGGCGAATAAAACATCAGTAGGAACTTTATAGTCATGACAGATTTCAGCAAACGAATAAAGTGTATTGCTTTCAGTAGTGGATAATTCATTTTCCATGGATGAAAGGAATCCATTGACCGTTGCTTTTCCTTTGATGACCGAATAAACGGGCAAGGTTTTAACTAGCATCGTCACACTGTTAGCATAGGAAGCTAAGTCTCTTCCTTCATAGATAGTCGTATAGAAGACTTCTTCCATATCATTCCATTTGCTTAAGGCCAAACTGAATAAGGAATTAAAGAATCCTTTTCGGGTCAGATGTTCTTTCTTTATGAAAGCATCAAAATCAGA
>JBAXZY010000074.1:0-7407 GCA_041670045.1 Bacilli bacterium
GAAAATGATCATTCTCCTTTACTTAGTTCCTACTGTCTATATGTTCACAGAAACACCGTCACTTATAGGATTAATTTCTTCGAGCATCGCTCTTCCATCTCTTTAGATACCTTCAGTAGTTCAATGTTCGTATACTTCCTTATCAAGAGACACAAAATCTTATATAATAATGAAGAGAAGTAAAGTTGTATACAAGGGGGCCAAGAACCATGAAATATGAAACCATTTCTAAACTAATCAGTTGCGGAGTCATCGCTGTCATCAGAGGTGATAGTGTTGATGCAGCCGTAAAATTAGCCACTGCTGCCTATAAAGGCGGAATTAAAGGCTTAGAAGTAACCTTCACGGTTCCTCATGCCGATGAAGTCATTGAGACTTTGGTCAATGACAAGAAAGCTGATTACATTGTCGGTGCTGGCACCGTCTTAGATGCTTCTACTGCTAGAATTGCTATCTTAAAGGGCGCCAAGTTTATTGTTTCCCCTGCTTTTGATAAAGATGTTGCTGAATTATGCAACCTTTATCAGATTCCTTATATGGCGGGCTGCTTTACTATCACTGAGATCATCACAGCTTTAAAGGCTGGCGTTGATATTATTAAGATCTTCCCAGGCAGTGCTGCTACTCCTAGTTATTTCAAGGCCGTTCATGGACCCCTTCCTCAGGCTAAATTAATGCCTACTGGCGGAGTCACGATTGAAAACGCCAAGGATTGGATTAAGGCCGGTGCTGTTGCTATTGGTACTGGTAGTGATTTATCAGCTCCAGCTAAGACTGGTAATTATGAAGAAGTTATCTCAAGAGCTAAGGCTTTCGTTAAGGAAGTTCAAGAAGCTAGGAAAGAAGGCCGATAATGACTAAGGATGTAGAACAAATCTATCAGAAAATTCAGAATAATATTGTTATGCTGAAACTTAAGCCTGGCGATAGGCTTAGGGAAATAGAAGTCAGTGAACAGTTCAATGTTTCCCGTACTCCTATCAGGGATGTCTTCAAAAAGCTTGAACAGGATGGCTTACTTGAAATTCATTCTCAAAGCGGAAGTTTTGTTACTAAGATTGACTTAAAAGGCATCACTGATCTGATGTATGTTAGAAGCTCAGTTGAATATCAAGTCCTTTTAGGATTGATGGGAAAACTTTCTACTGCTGATTTTGATAAGATGCGTTCATTCTTAACCTGCCAGAAAGAATTAGCCGATAAGAATGCTTCTAATAGTGGTTTTGCTAACAAGTACTTCTCTTTAGATAATGATTTCCATCAGTTTATCTATAAGAAAGCTAATCAAAGTCATGTACTTGATTTATTAAACAACAACTTCCCTTCATTCCAAAGATATCGTTTCTTGACCTTCTTAAGAGACGATGCCGAGCTTAATAAGCTCTCCGATATTCATTCCGCTATGGTCGACTGTCTTGAGCAACACAATGTCGATGATTTAAGAAACATCGTCTATGTTCATAACTACTCAGGTCTTACTGGTATTGATAAGGTTAAAGAAAGACATCCTGATTATTTTCTTGATGACTAATAAAGAAAGGATCAATTAATATGGAATTAACTGTAAGAGATTATTCATCTGAAGAAGACTATAAGCATTACGATACGGATAGACTTAGAAAGGAATACTTCATTGCTCAGCCTTTTGGTATTGATGAAATCAAACTTGTCTATTCAATGATTGATAGAATCATTGTTGGCGGTGTTATTCCGGTTCATAAGGAAGTTGTCTTAGGAAGTGCTCCAGAATTAAGAGCCGAAAATTTCCTTGATCGCCGTGAAATGGGAATCATCAACATCGGTGGAGCCGGTGTGGTCACTGCTGATGGTGAGAAGTATGCCTTCAATCACTTTGACTGCCTTTACTTAGGAAGAGAAACGAAGAAGATTACCTTTGCTTCTATTGATCCTAATAAGCCGGCTAAGTTCTACATCAATTCTACTCCTGCCCATAAGAAGTATCCGAATGTCTTCATGCCTCTTGAAAAAGCTGATCACCGTCATTGCGGATCTAAAGAAACGGCTAATGAAAGAACTATCAATCGTTTTATCATTCCGGAGAAGGTTCAGTCCTGCCAATTATCAATGGGTCTTACTCATCTTGAGCCTGGCTCAGTCTGGAACACGATGCCTTGCCATACTCATGCTAGACGTATGGAAGTCTATCTCTATTTCGATATTGATGCTAATGAAGCAGTCTTCCACTTTATGGGACCTGCTAATGAGACTAGACATATCGTTATGCATAACGAGACCGCTGTTATTTCTCCTAGCTGGTCAATTCACTCCGGCTGTGGAACTAAGAACTATACCTTTATTTGGGGAATGGCTGGCGAGAATCAGGATTTCGATGATATGGATAACATCGAAACTAAAGATCTCCGCTAATTAGGAACCGAACTAAAAAAGCCCCTTGGAGTTAATCCAAAGGGCTTTTTTAGTTACTTGTTTTTCTTTTGGCACTCAGGGCAGATACCATAGACTTCCGTGTTGTGGTCTAAGATGATATAGCCAGTATCTTTAGAGATTTTAGCGTTAGCTTCATGGTAAGGGCATTCTGGGAGCTCAATACGTTTATGGCATTTGATACAGACTAGAACATGATGATCATGATCAGTAATCAATGAGAAAACACACTTTTTATCTTCTCCGGTTTCTTTTTTGACTAAGTCAGCTTCGACAAAGGAGTTTAAGGTACGATAGACAGTTGAGAGATTAACGCCTGATTTATTGACTTTCTGATAGATTTCTTCACAGGTTAAAGGATAGCTAGTCTTTTTTAGGACGGCTAAGATCTTTTCTCTGCCTTTGGTTTTCTTTAAGCTGGTTAAGCTGTCTTTTTCTTTCATGGCTCTATTTTAATCATATTTATCTTGCAATTCAATTTTAAAGTGACTATATTCTTAATGCAAATGATTTGCATTTGCACTAATAGAGGCTTCCAATGAATAGAAAATCTGTGCTTATGATTCTGCCTGTTATGCTTTTAGCTTCATGTGGTAATAGTAAAGATAGTTCTTCTTCTGATAAATTAACTATCTATACTTCTTTTTATCCTATCTATGACTTTGCTACTAGAATTGCTAAAGATAAGGCTAATGTTATTAATATTACTCCAGCGGGTTCGGAGCCTCATGACTATGCTCCGACTACTAGAGAAGTTTTAGGTATGGAGGATGCTGATTTAATTTTAGTTAATGGCTTAGGATTAGAGAACTGGACTGACTCTTTACCGGATTCTTTCTCTTCTAAGGTTATTAATGTCACTGATGGTATTGAGACTGAGAACATTAATGGCACTGTTGATCCTCATGTCTGGCTTAATCCTCTTAATGCTATTAAGGAGATGGAGAATATAACTGCTTCTTTAATCAGCATCGACAATAGTAATTCCGCTTATTATAAGAGCAATCTTTCTGATGCTACTTATCTATTTACGAGCTTAGATAATTCTTTTAAAGAAACTACTACTGCTTTTACTAATAAGCATATTGTTGTTTCTCATGCTGCCTTTGGCTATCTCTGCAATCACTATGGCTTAGAACAAATCTATGTTGATGGTATCTCACCTGATGATGAACCGACTGCTAAAGCTCTAGAAGAAGTCATTGCTAATGTTAAAAAATATAATATTACAACTATCTTTAGTGAAGAGTTGGTTTCAAGTGAAATTGCTGAAAGTATTGCTAAAAAGACTGGATGTAGTGTTGAAGCACTTAATCCTTTGGAAGGCTTAAGTGAAGATGAACTTCTGTATGAAGACTATGTCTCAGTAATGGTCAACAATATGCAGAAGCTTAAAGCTGCCTGTGAGGAGTAACTATGATTGAATTAAAGGATGTTTCTTTTTCTTTTAAGAAAGAGCCAGTTCTACAGAATATTAACCTTGCTATCAATGATGGCACTTTTGTTGGTGTCATCGGACCTAATGGCGCTGGTAAGACCACATTAATCAGATTGATATTAGGAAATTTAAAGCCGACCTCTGGCAAAGTTGTTAGAACTGATAAGAAGATTTCCTATGTCTCTCAGACTACGTCTTTGAATGATTCTTCTTTCCCGTCTAGCGTTGAGGAAGTAGTGGCTTTAGGTTTAGCTACTAATAAGCCTTTCCTTTTTGATTTTAAATCTAAAAAGAAACGTACGGAGGAAGTCTTAAAGGATGTTGGTATCTATGATTTAAGAAAGAAGCTAGTCTCAGAGTTATCAGGTGGTCAGCTTCAGAAGGTTAAGATTGCTAAGGCTTTGGTTTCTTCTCCTTCTTTAGTGGTTTTAGATGAACCGGATGCTGGCATGGATGAAAAGAGTCATGAGAAACTGATTGAGACTATTAATATGTTGCATGAGAAAAAGAAGATAACGGTTATCTTTATTTCTCACCATATGGATGATTTAACTAATGCTGATCATATCTTCTTAGTTGAGAACGGAAAAGTAACTTCTGTTCAGGAAGGAGAAAAGTATGTTTCAATCTAGTATTATGGTGATGGCTTTTATTGTCGGAACTTTGTTAGCTATTGCTATACCTTTAGTAGGTTCAACAGCTGTTTTTAAAAGACTATCAAATACTGGAGATGCTTTAGCTCATACTTCTTTAGCTGGTGTAGCTATTGGCTTAGCCTGCGGATTAAATCCTCTTATTACTTCTGTTATTGCCTGCGTAGTTTCAATTCTTGTTATTGAATTAATCAGGAAGAAATTCAGTAAGTTCTCTGAATTAGGTGTCGCTGTTGTTCTTTCAGCGGGTATTGGTATTGCTGGTATTATGACTAGCTATACGAAAGTATCTAATTTTGATTCTTATTTATTTGGATCAATCTTATTAATTGATAACCTTGAACTGTATTTAGTTATTAGTATCTTTATTCTAGATGTACTTTTCTATGTTTTCTTCCATAAGCAGATCTTTGCTACTATCTACAATGAAGAAGAAGCTAAAGTACAAGGTGTTAATACTAGTTTAATTAACTTTATCCAGTCAATGCTTTTAGCTTTAACTATTGCTTTATCAGCTAAAACTATTGGATCATTAGTAGTATCTTCCTTAATTGTTCTTCCTATTGCTACGGCTTTACAGTTCAAGAAAAATTATTTATCAACTGTCTTGATATCTATCGGCTTTTCTTTAGTATCTACTTTCTTAGGACTTACAGGATCTTATTATCTAGACTACAAGCCAGGTTCTACTATTGTTATCGTGGCTGTTATCTTCTTAGTTATCTGCCTTTTAATCAATCCCATGGTTAATTTTATAAAGGCGAAAAATGTAAAGGCTAAAGAGAAGATTTAAGAGATTCAGAGACAAAATTAAAGAAATATCTTTTCGATTTTGCATTTAGTAAGCAAACGAATTACAAAAATTTTGTTTTCTAGTTTGACAGATATCCTTTTGCTTCTTATTCCTGATTTAGAAGCCTCTCAAAATTAAATAGTCGGTGGGACATATATTTTTCGTAATTATTTCTAATATTTGTAAAGTCTCAAAGATAAATGATCTCAGTTGAAAGGTAGTCTTACATAACGTAACAGCGAAGCAAATTATATTAATAGTGAAACATTTTGCAATTTTTAATCAAATGTTTCACCTAATTGGAACATAATTAAGGCTTTGACTATATCTTTCAATTTGATTGGATCATATTATCTGGACAATAAACCAAGTTCTACTATTTTTATCGTAGCTGTTATCCTCTTAGTTATCTGCCTTTTAATCAATACTTATTAGTAAATAAGTTAAGAGATTTTATATGCTAGGCAAGCAAAACGTTACGAGTTTGTACCTTTTTAGTATTTAAAAGTGCTGCGAGTTTTGTATAATCATGCTATTATATTAGCAAAGAGAAGCTTTGCATATTTGGAGAATAACTATGATTTTCAAAAGAAAAATACTAGATCAATTAAAAGAATGGAAGAAAAACAGTGATGGTAATACTGCTATTTTAATTGAAGGTGCTAGACGTATTGGCAAATCCACTGTTGCTGAAGAATTTGGTAAAGCAAACTATAAAAGCTATATAACTATTAATTTCTCAACAAATGAAGAAGCCAAAAAAACATTTGAAAGAAATCAAAGCAATCTTGATCAACTCTTTAATGAATTATCCGTTCTTTTTGGTACACGTCTATATTTGCGAGATTCTTTGTTCATTTTTGATGAGGTTCAATGCTATCCGAAGGCAAGACAGTTAATTAAGAATTTGGTTGCTGATCATCGATATGATTATTTAGAAACCGGTTCTCTGATTTCAATTAAGCAAAATGTTCAAGATATAGTTATTCCTAGTGAAGAAAAGAAATTGTCGATGTTTCCAATGGATTTTGAAGAATTCTGTTGGGCTATCAATGATGAAACTACTATTGCTTTCTTAAAAGAACATTTGAAGACTCTTAAACCTCTTGGCGGTATGCTAAGGATTATTAATGAAAGACTTAAAACTTATATGGTAGTAGGTGGCATGCCTCAATCAGTTGTCGCTTATTTAAAATCTAAGAACTTCGCAGATTGTGAAGATGAGAAACAAGGAATATTAGATCTTTATCGAGATGATATTGCAAAATATGCTAAAGGATATGAAGCTAAGGCCAGAATGATTTTTGATTCAATTCCTGCTTTATTGAGTCATCACGATAAGAAAATAGTTTTTTCAAATTTGGGAACTAAAGGCGGAAGAGCAGGAGATTTTTCCAATGCTTTATATTGGATGTCAGATTCTAAAATAGCCAAATTAGTATATCGATTAGAAAGTATTGATCCTTTAGCTGGCTTTTCAATTGATGATTCTAAAGTCAAATGCTATATGTCTGATACGGGTCTATTGCTTTCGTTGGCTGTTGGGAAGAATGATTATTTGAATAACCCACTCTATAAGTCTTTGGTTCTAGGAAAACTTCATTCAAATGAAGGTATGATGGCGGAAAATATGGTTTGCCAAATGCTTTCTAATAAAAACGATAAAATCTTCTTTTTTGAAAAAACGACCGAAAACAGAACTAAGTATGAAGTGGATTTTGTAAAACCAAATCTTGATAAATTTGATTTAGTTGAAGTCAAAAGCTCAAGAGGAAATGACCATGCTTCCATTCTGTATGCTCTTAAAACCTATTCTAGAAATATCAAGAATGCTTATATTTTAGGGAATTTTGATATCAAGGTAGAAGGAAGAATAACTTATCTTCCTTTAGTTTTTGCTTCTATAATTTAAAATTTTTGAAGCCAAAGATTATCACTATCTCAAATAAAAAGGCCTGCCCTTGCGAGCAGGTCTTTTATTGTGCTTATGAAGCAAAGCTAATTAGTAGCTGTACTTTCCTTCAGCACGAATAGCAGCCTGAGCGGCGGCTAAACGAGCACCAGGAACACGGAACGGAGAGCAGGAAACATAATCGCAGCCATAGGAGTTGAACAAA
>JBAXZY010000075.1:0-7255 GCA_041670045.1 Bacilli bacterium
ACTCACCCCAAGCGTTATTCCCGTACCGAGCAAAAAGAGTTCTAGCATAAGATGGGATATGATTTAGGTGTTGAAGCCTTTGATCACAATACGCCTATTACCTTCAAGATGCGGGATGAATATTTGATTCATAGTGATTATGATTTAGTCCAGGGGTCCAAATTATTTTGTCTTCTCCTTCATGGGGATCAAACCTCAAGAGAAGGAGCCAGAAGATATGCTCTTGTGTTCAAAGAGCTAGGCTTTTCAACCATTGTCTATGATGAAAGAAGTCATGGCGACAATGTCCATGAATCAGTTTCAATGGGTAAAATGGAGAGTCAGGACTTAGCTGAAATCATTGATCGGGTTTATGAAAAATTCGGTAAAGATATCACTTTAGGATTACAGGGTGTCTCAATGGGCGGAGCTATCGTCCTTCTCTCTACTAGGTATTCACAGAAATTCTCTTTCATTGTCTCCGATTCCGCTTACCACGATATTGGAACCGTAGTTAAAGATATTCTTCATAAATATCATCTTCCCCTCAAGCCACTTTGGCCGTTAATCAATCAGGATTTGCAAAAACTTGGTGACTTTGAATATGATGACACTGATGTTTCAATTGCCTTAAAGAACAATAAAATTCCGATTCTTCTGCTCCACGGGGGAAAAGATACTTATGTCACTCCTTTCCAAGCTCAGCAAATCTATAATTCATTATCATCCTATAAAGAATTAGTTTATTTTCCGGATGCCGTCCATGCTTCCTGTATCACGGTTGATAGAGCTAAATACAAAGATATTGTCCATAAGTTCCTAACAAATATCAAGGTAATTAAATAATGGAAAAGGTTAAATCAACTCTGAAGGAAAAGCTCTTCTATGGTTTTGGCAACATGGGAAGCTATATCCTCTGGTCATTCATCTCCGCTAACATCACTGTCTATGTCACTTACGTCTTAAACTTCTCCGCCGATTACCTCTCTTTGTTTGGTGCCATCATCTTAGCCTGTCGTTTCTTTGATGGTGTCAGTGACATCATCATGGGAATCATTATTGAGAAAACTCATTCCAAACTTGGCAAAGCCAGGTTCTGGTATGGAATATCTATTCTTCCGTTGACTGTTTCCTTCTTCTGCATCTTCTTAGTCTCTGGCTTAGATATGAAGACTTCCTTGATTGTGATAGCTATCCTTTATTTCTTATTCAAAGTCATTTTCTATACAGCCAATAATGTATCTTTCAATGCCGAGCTTCCTACTTTATCCAATGATAGTTATGATCAATCAAATATCTGCACCGTCAATTCGGTCTTTACATCAGTCGGTTCCTTAGCCGTAGCTCTTTCCATTCCGATTCTTAATGGCTTTGGAGGCAAAGACAAGGAATCATCTTGGCTTTATCTGGTTGCCATCTTAGTAGTCATTGCTGTAGTCGGCGAAGTCCTTTCTTTCATTAAAATCAAAGAGAAGAAAGAGATTCAGGCTAAAGCTAAAGAAACGATGTCCAAGAGTGACTTACACAAAGGCATCAAGATTCTTTTGACTAGCAAGTACTTTTATTTAGCAATTGCCATGTTTGCCATCAACTATTATCTTTCTTTATCTGTCTCCTCAGTTGGTGTCTATTATGCCGAGTTTGTTTTAGGAAACGATAACTATTCTTCATTGTTTGCTTCCTTACCAATGATTTCAATGGGCATAGGCCTTTTATTGACACCTTTCCTTGTCAAAAAGATAGGAAAGAAAACCACTTTAAGTATGGCTATTGGCTGTGTCTTCTTAGGAAACCTGATCGGTTCATGTTTTCCTTTCTCCTTAGCTGCCGGTTTAACAGGATCAATGATTAAAGGCTTAGGCTTGGCTATCGTCATGTCACAGTTATTCACTTTAGCTCCTGACTTAGTCCAGTATGTCTATTTAAAATACGGACTAAGAATTGAAGGCTTGGCCGCTAGTGCCAATTCCTTTGGCTCCAAAGTCGTTAGCGGATTAGGATCCGCCGTGGTCTTATGGACTTTAGCTGGATGCGGATATATTTCCGAAAAAGGAGCTACTAAGCCTGACAGTGCTATTTATTCCTTCATCACTATCTACTGGTGGGTACCCGCTATTCTAGCTTTAGTATTGCTGATTTTTTCTCTGTTCTGGGATATCCAGAAGAAAACGGATCAATTAGAAAAAGAGCAGGCGAATAAAACACCTGCTCATGATTCTGCAATCAATAACTGATAACTCTTACTTAGAATCCAAAATCTTTCAAGACTAAGTCTTTATGGCACTTGAGTATTCCTAAGTCAAAAGTAGTATGAATACCTAATCCCGCTCTTTTGACTTCAATCTTGCCATTGTTGGAAACCACTTGGAACCTTTGCTGATTCAAGCAGGTAGGTGCTAAAAGGCAGGCTTTCACTACTTCATCAAAATAAGGAGACTTCTCTCCGATTATTTTGCTGACTTGTTCCATAGTCTTGCTCTTATGAGCAACACCATTGTTCTTGCCATAACCAAATGCAATGGAGCAATAAAGCTTTTCGCCTTTATCGATTTTAACGTTTTTCTTAACCACACCTTTCCGGTAAGTCATCATGACAAAGCAGCTGTTCAATTCCAGTTCCTGAACTTTTAAGGCTAACAGAGCACCAACATAGCCACATTTTTCCTCATCTTTGCCAATTAAAGCAAAAACATTCTTGCAGCCATTGAAGGAACCATAATCAGTTTTAGCATTCCTGAACATCAGGTCATTGTCATAAATTACCTGCACATGAGTATTGTACTCATAGTTCAGTTTCATAATGTATTCATCTAGGATCTTCTTCTTTTCTTCTTCAATCGGCTTATCCAGATATTCTCGGATGGCGTGTCTTGACAGCATCAATTCGAAATTGTTCATATTATTAATCCTCTATTTCATATTCTTTCTTAGTTACTTCCCGATCATGAGTCATTAAGATAGCCTGACATTTCTTATCAAAAGCAATAGTCTTCAGCGTCTTTAATGATTTTAAAGCTTCTTTCTTATCATAGGCAATACCAGGAAGCGATAAATTTTCATATGATTCTTTTCCATACCCGCAATCGCCGGCAATAATCAGATAATCTTTTTCTGTCCCGACTTTGATACCAGTCATCCCTTTGGAATGAAGGGGAAGAGGGAATAAGATGATTGTACCGTCGCCAAATAAATCATAACTGTTCGATGAAAAAAAACGATGGGGTAATCTTGATAATTTTTTTCCGATACCTCGGCTCAATTTTCTTGCCAGCTTCTAACTCTTTATCACTTACTAAAAGATGTTTTGCATCTTTAACTAATCTAATTCCCCCAACATGGTCAATGTCTAGATGGGTGAAGATGACATAATCTAATTGGCTGGAAATCTGAATTTAGTTTGTGCTAGCTGCTCAGCAACTCCCTCGCCTTCCGGTAAGAAGCCAGGTGATGCAAAGTGGTTCATAATACCTTCGTATCTTAAATGATGGACCCGAATTTCACTATCCCAGCCCGTATCAATTAATATCAATCCTTTAGAATGTTCAATCAAATAAGAAACCACCGGCACTTTAATCAGATGTTTTTTGCTTCTAAAAAAATGAGTAAATGCTAAAGGATTCTTGGATTTGTTTTTAAAAGGTAAAGCTTCATAAAAAAAAGTATATCCGCAATCCAGTATATGGACTTTAATCATTTACTCTTTGCCCTCTTAATGAGTTCATAATTTTCATGGCATGGTTCAACATAGCAAGCAATTGATTGAAGGAGTCCATATCAGCATCAAAATAATAGTAATTCTTAGTTCCTTCTTTCCAAACCTTTACAATGTTGGCATCTTTAAGAATCTTAAGATGATGAGAAACTGACGGACGGGACAGATTTGTTTTAGCAGAGATGTCATTTGCTCTCATTCCTGAGCATTGTCAGGAGGTCATCATAACCAAAATCAAATGCTGACGATTGACATCTCCTAAGGCATTCAACGCTTTCTGGCTCTTTTTGAATTCAAGGGATAAGTCTTCTATTTCTTTGTTGTTTATCATGGTCTTACCTCAATGGTTTAACTTCTTGAACCAATATATCATGAATGATTGGAATTTGGTCATTGGTAAAGAAAATAGATACGAATGTTTTCCAAATCAGGGAATTTGTTACTGAAATTGCTTCCATTAAGAGCCTAATAAGTACCATTCACGACAAATTGTTTCATTTCTTGTTATTCTTTAATGAAAAATGCTATTATATTTCTAGTTATGAGTTGTTTATCTATAATTCATACTGTCAATGAACTATCAAAAAGAAACTAATGAAAACATATATCAGAGTAATGGGAGTTGATTTTGTTCTTGATCCCCTGTATTCCATCCTTAAGGAGAGAATCAAACCCTATATAATTGATAAGCCTTTATCCGAACCCTTATCCCTGATGATTCCTGATGATAAGCTTCCTCTTTTCCAAGCCCGAATCGGTAAAGTAACTCTTGGTGAAACCGAATATTTAGCAACCGGTGCTCTTTTCAACCGAAAGTTGCTTGGCTACGGTGCCTTGATGGTTCATTCCTCAGCGGTGGTTGTTGACGGTTATTGTTATAGTTTTACCGGTGATAGCGGGATGGGGAAATCGACTCATACTGGTATCTATTTAAAGGTTTTTCCGAATAGTTTTATTCTAAATGATGATAAGCCTATCTACCGATTAGATGAGAAAACAAATATTGTAACGGCATATGGTAATCCTTGGTCTGGTAAAGACGATGTCTCAAGAAATGTCTCAGCTCCGGTTAAAGGCCTTTGCTTCATTGAGCACGGCACCACTAACGAAGTAAGAAGATTAGATCAAAAAGAAGCTGTTAATCGTTTGATCAATCAAGTCTACCGCCCAGAAAATAAAAACAAATTATCGACCACTCTTGAATTGATGGGGAAGCTGATTGATCACTTGCCTATCTATGCCATTAAATGTGATATTTCAACTCAGGCTGTTAAAAATAGTTATCAAGTCATGAAAGGATAAACTTATGGAAAGCAAAGTCATGAAGACCAAAGAAGGCCTCATTCTTAAAAAAGTAAGTGATGAATGGGTCGTTGTTCCGGTAAATGCTGATAAAGTATCGTTTAACGGAATGCTGACCTTAAATGAAACCAGTGCTTTCTTGTTCGCTAACTTAGAAAAAGGCGCAACTGAAGACCAGCTTGTTTCTGCTATGACAAACCGTTATACAGTTGATGAAAAGACTGCTAGAAGCGATATCCGAGAATTCCTTGACGGTTTACGTAAACGTGGGTTGCTAGACGAATAACATATTCCAAGCTATTAATTCAAAGAAGAATTGTTTTACATTTATTTGCTTAACAAAAGCTATTTTTAAATAAAACTGTCTTATCCATAATTAGGATAAGACAGTTTTATTTTGGTGGCTTAGTTACTTACATCATGTATTTTTTATCAATACAAGGTTTCTTGCAAGTTGAGCAGCTCATCTCACAGGGAGTGGTCTTAAACTTACCACCGGGAAGGGTCTGGTTGATCAGTTCCTTATGGTTGCCTTTAGCTAATTCAAGAACAGTCTTTTTGTCTAATTTCAGAGCTTTGATCATTCTTTCACCATAGTCTTTGTCCGCCCAGTAGCAATGGACGGCATGACGGTATTTTATGTTTTCCGAGCAGGTGGCAATGTTTCTGGCCGTGTTTCCAATCAAGGCTTCTTTTTCTTCTTCATTCATGATTCGATACAAATCTCCTCCGGAATGATAGCAATCATCTGTTGGGTCATCACTTGGATCATCTCGCCACATAGCACCATCTATTGGAAGAGGGGGCTCCATCACTTCAGGACTGGCCGCCCAGTAGCCTTCACTATTTGGAGCATAAGCGGGTGCAGCGCCATAGTTTCCGTCAACTCGCATATAGCCATCACGATGATAGTCGCTGACCTTTGCATGCTTGGCTTGGTTGACCGGTATTTGATTATAGTCGACTCCCAAACGGTATCTTTGGGCATCACCATAAACAAACAATCTTCCTTGGAGGAATTTATACGGTGAGAAGCCAATTCCAGGAACGACATGAGCTGGTGTAAAGGCCGCTTGCTCAACTTCGGCAAAATAGTTATCAGGCCATTTATCCAAAACTAATTCACCGACTTCAATAAGGGGATAATCTTTATGTCTCCAGATTTTAGTGATATCGAAAGGATTCTCATAGTGTTTCTTTGCCTGTTCCTCAGTCATGACCTGAATGTACATCTTCCATTTAGGATAGTCTTTCCGCTTAATGGCTTCATATAAATCCCGTCCGAAGCTTTCACGGTCATTAGCAACTTGCATAGCGGCTTCTTTATCAGTCAAGTCTTTGATTCCTTGCTCGGTTTTGAAATGGAACTTAACCCAGACACGTTCATTCTTTTTGTTGTACATGCTATAAGTATGGTCACCAAAGAAATGCATGTGTCTGAAGCCATCAGGAATTCCTCTGTCACTCATAACAACAGTAACCTGATGGAAGCATTCGGGTAGAAGGGTCCAGAAATCCCAGTTGTTCTCCGCTGATCTCATACCAGTATATGGATCACGTTTGACGGCTCTGTTCAAATCAGCAAAATGCTGAACATCCCTAATAAAGAAGTTTGGGGTATTGTTTCCGACTAAATCCCAGTTGCCTTCTTCCGTGTAGAATTTAACGGCTACGCCTCTGATATCACGTTCAGCATCAGCGGCTCCTCTTTCACCAGCTACAGTTGAAAAACGAATAAACAAATCCGTTTTCTTCCCCACCTTGCTGAACAAATCCGCTTTTGTATATTTCGTAATGTCCTTAGTTACAGTAAAATGACCATAGGCACCCCAGCCTTTGGCATGCATTCTTCTTTCAGGAATGACTTCCCGATCAAAATGGGCCATTTTCTCTAATAGCCAGACATCCTGCATCATTACTGGTCCTCGAGGACCAGCTGTTAAAGAATTGTCATTGTCTCCTACCGGTGCACCTACTTCATTAGTAAGCTTCTTTTCTACTTTTTTGGAATCCTTAAATTATCCTTTTTTTAGGAAAATTTGAGCTAATGATTATTACCCACATTTTCCTTTTTTCTTACTTTAATTATAGCAAAACAAAGAATCAAAACCAAGGAATACGTCCTACTTAATAAATAAATTGAGAAGGATAAACTAAAGTGTTGCTGAACAGCCGTAAACGTCCGATCTTCTGAGCATAATCCCGGATGAGAATATCTTTTCCCTGTTTTCAGATAGGAATTCTTGAAAGCTCTCCTTGTCG
>JBAXZY010000076.1:0-7196 GCA_041670045.1 Bacilli bacterium
GATGAAGGTTTGATTTCATCCAAGCTAATTTTCTCTAGTGATTTCTTTCTGGAAGTAGCCTGCTTGGATTTACTGGCGTTAGCCGAGAATCTCCGAATGAAGTCCTCTAATTCCTTGATTCTTTCTTCCTTCTTTTTGTTTTGATCCTTCATTTGTGACTGAATCAACTGGCTGGATTCAACCCAGAAGTCATAGTTGCCGACAAAAAGATTGATGGAAGTATAATCAACATCCAGAATTCTTGTGCAAACCTTGTTCAAAAAATAACGGTCGTGGGAAACAATCAAAATAGTATTTTCAAAATTAATCAGGAATTCCTCCAGCCATTTGCAGGCATGAGCATCCAAGTTATTGGTTGGTTCATCCAAAATTAGAATATCCGGGTTTCCGAACAAAGCCTGAGCTAACAGAACTTTGACCTTTAATCTAGCATCAATTTCACCCATTTTCTTATGATGAAGTTCAGCCGGTATGCCTAATTCAATTAAAAGAGAAGAGGCATTGGTCTCGGCATTCCAGCCATCCATTTCGGCAAATTCATTTTCTAATTCACCAGCTTTTTCGCCATCAGCTTCCGTAAAATCAGCCTTAGCATATAGAGCTTCTTTCTCATCCATGACTTCAACTAAACGTTTATGTCCTAAAAGAACGGTTCTTAAGACTTCAACATCATTGTAGGCATCATGATCCTGCTTAAGAATCGACATTCTTTCTTTAGGGTCTTTGCTAATACTTCCGCTAGTCGGTTCCAGTTCACCTGATATGATTCTTAATAGAGTGGATTTACCGGCACCATTGGCGCCAATGATTCCGTAGCACTGACCAGGAGTGAAGCTGATATTTACATCCTTGAATAAAACACGTCCTCCGAATTGCATCGACAGATTTGATACTGTTAACATGGTCTCTCCTTCCCAAAAAATGATAGACATTAGATTTTATCAGTTATTAGGTTCTTTTCCTATAGGTAAAGCATGAAAGCCGTGTCAAAATAGTATTTTTAATTAAGTAAATTGAAATTTAAATGTTGCCTTTATCGGAAATATAGATCTTTTGCCCTTTCTATGCACAATAAAGTAGTGCTTTCTTTATTTCCTATGCTAAAATTATCCATAGATTAAAGGGTAACTATGCTTTTTAATTCTTACTTGAAAGGGGGGTCTTAAAAATTATGGCTGATGAAAAAGAAGATAATTTTGAAGATCTGCCTGAATACAATAATTTAGAAACATTAGTGTCTCCAACTAATACGGAAAGTTCGACTTATGAATCCTCAGCCGAAAAAGATACCAGTACTTCTAATACAAATACTTCAAAAATTGAAACTAAAGCCACTGCCACTTCTTCAACCTCCATTACCAAGATCCTTACTTTGACTACTACTTCAGCAGCCGTTGTCATCACCGGCTCTGGGCTGATTGGTATTAATGTTGTCTCAAACGCCCCAACTGCCAGTATAAATACCATGGAGTTAGTAGATAATTCATTTACTTATAATTTCACTACTACAAACAAGGATGGCCGAAAAGTATATTTCACTTTCGGTATTAAGAACACCATTGATCAAAAAATTGATGTTTCAACGGCGGATACCTATTCCGGTTCCTTTTCTGACTTAGTTTACTCAACTACATATACAGCTAACATCTATTACGAAAACAATGGTTCCAAGACTTCACTTTATTCCAAAAACTTTACCGTCATGGATAATCCTAATACTTCAACAATCTTTAGATTATCTGCCATGAAAGTTTTGGGTCTAGTCCTGAATTACAGCTTCACGATTGAAAACCCGGATAATCATCAAGTCACCTTCTACCTCTATCAGGGAGAAGAAGCAATTAAATCTTTGGATATCTCTGAAGCTAAAGACTATGCAGATACAATTACCGGCTTAAAAGGATCAACTGATTACGAAATTCGTATTGTCTCCGATGATAAAGAAGGGCATACCCTGACTATCTATTCTAAGAGCTTCACTACCATTGATTCGCCACTGACAATGAATTCGCTTAACTGCACCGGCAGTACTATCAACTATGACTTCACCATCGCTAATCCAACAAACTATACCTTAACCTTTTCTATCTATGCTGTCATGACAGACGGAGGTGAAACCTTTGATGAAAGACTAACGAAGATTGACTGCAGCAAAGACGGAACCTATTCCAATACCGTTGACTACACTTACGGCGGCACTTACCGAACTGAAGTCACGGCCACTGTCAATAATGAAGACATCTGGTTCTATCAAGAAACTAACAACACCCTAGCTCTTCCAAGCATCGAAGTCCTCTTAGCCCAGATGGATGAAATCTCCTTCTACTTCAAATGCAAAGTCATCAATCCCGAAAACTACTTCACAATCACCTATACCCTGAAGAGTCCTTACGACACCATCTTCACTCATGACATCTCGGAAGAGAAGACCTATGACTTTGACCCGAATATCTACAGTGAAAACCTCGCTCTTGATTACAATACCAGATATACAGTTACAATCACCGCCTTACCTGCTAACCCCTCAGCTGAAGAAGACATCAATGTCATCTACACCAACACCTATTCAACTCCTAGCCAAGAAACACCTTCTACGTAAAAAATGAAACCAGAAGAAAGAATACCGGAGAAAAATATTATGGAAACAAGTGAAAAATCAGCTGAAGAGATTAAGAAGAACATTCAAGAATACAAGGCCTTAGGGCCAAAAGCGTGGTGGGCTGCTAAGACTAAGAAAAAGAAAATAAGTTTCATTCTTAGTTTAGTCTTAGTCGCAGTTGCAATCACCTGCCTGTTCTTAATTATCTTCTCAAGACAAGTATTTGGAAATGACATTGCTGATACAATCATCGGACCTGAAAACGAAAATGGCTTTATTGCTATCGGCAAATGGTTTCAGGATCAGACGAACTTAACTAAGATCGTCAATACCTTAGTCACCATGATCGTTTCCTTCCTTATTGCTTATGTCATTACCTTAATTGTCAGGCTATCAACCTTCAAGGGTAAGAAAGCCAGAACTGTCGGAAGCTTAATTAAGAGCTTTGTCAAATGGCTGACAATCCTAATCGATATCTTTACTATTCTCTCTATCTGGGGTGTGGATGTCACGACGTTATTAGCAAGTGTCGGTGTCTTAACCTTAATCATCGGCTTAGGCTGTCAGTCTTTGATCAATGATGTCATTTCCGGATTGTTCTTAGTCTTAGATGAATCCTTCTCCGTCGGTGATATTGTCGTCATAGACGGCTTTAGAGGAACCATCAAGGAAATCGGTTTAAAGTCCACTAAGATCATTGATGCCGGTGGCAATATCAAAAGCATCTCCAATTCTGCTATTTCCACAGTCGTTAACTTAACCGAGGAATTATCGGTGGCAATCTGTGACTGCGATATTTCCTACAATGAAGACATTGATAATGTTGAAGGTATCATCAAAGCTAATCTTAATAAGATGAAAAAAGCCATTCCTGCTATCAAGGATTGTTCCTATGTCGGTATCACTTCATTAGCCGATTCAGGTGTCACTCTCCGTTTCATTGCTCATTGCACTGAAGATAACCGGTATCAAGTTGTCCGTGATATGAATAAGTGGATTTATAAGCTATTTACTGATAACAACATTCTTATTCCTTACAATCAGATTGTTGTCAATCCTCCAGATCCAATGCCTGCTAAGAAAAACGCTAATCCTACTGTTCAGGCATCTTCTTCTTCTACTCCTGATAATAAGTAAAACCAAATTAGATAACAGGCGCTTAGGCGCCTGTTTTTAGATAAAGCAATTGTGAGTCTATCTTTATTAGGATATAATTTCACTATGACTGAAAATGAAAACCGGGGTAAGAGCCTATTAGAGTTTCCTGATACCTATGTGGTCTTGGATTTAGAAACCACAGGCCTAAGTCCAATTGCTAACGAAATCACTGAAATCGGGATTGAGAAAGTAATCAACCGAAAAAAGATTTCCTCTTTCCAACAATTGGTGAAACCGATAAATAAGATTCCTCCCTACATTGAAAACCTAACTGGCATCAGTAATGAAATGGTTGAAAATCAGCCTCGGTTTGAAGCTGTTTTAGATCAAATCAGTTCTTTTATTAATGACGATTTAGTAGTCGGACAGAATGTTAGATTCGATGTCTCTTTTCTATACGATAATTTCTTAAAAAGCGATAAATACTTCACTAACTCCTATGTAGATACTTTAAGAATATCAAGAATCATACTGCCTGACATGAAACATAATCTTGAGGCTTTGGTCAATCATTTTGAAATCAAGAATGACTTAGGTTATCACCGTGCTTTAGCTGATGCTGAGAACACCAGGAAAGTATATGAATGTCTCCGTAGTCTTGTTGAAGAGAAATACGGTTCAACCAGTGAATTCAAGAAGCACCCTAAAGTCATGAGCCGCCCTCATCAAGTCAAAGAAAAGACAGTGACACCAGTTGAAGATATCAGTGTCTTTATAAATATTGATCGAATCAAAAAGATTTAGTTCAAATCAAGACCCATAACCACATCGTCTTTTGACTGTGTCAGTCCTTCCTGTTCATAGAAGGTCTGGCAATGATAGTTTCTTCTTGTTACCAGAAACAGCTTTTGGATATTCCTTTTTGAGAGTTCGTTTTTAAGTGAAGAAAAGAGTTTTTTAGCAATACCCTGATGCTGATAGGAAGGTAAAAGAGAAAACTCATCTAACCAGAATTCGTTCCTTTGGCAATAGATCATCTCTCTTCCTAAAGCCATACCAATGATCTTCTTGCCATCTATAGCAACTAAGCCAAAGGAATTAGCGGATCCGGCAATTATCTTTAATCTTTCAAAAGCTTCTTTATTAGTCCAGTCTTCCTTCCATGGCTTATCCTTGAAGGCCATAATAAGAACCTCAGAGCAATCTAAAAGATCAGCTTCAGCCAGAACTCGAATCTGAATACCAGTGTTATTCATCTAATCACTTAATAGCATTACCAGTATAGAGCTGATAATACTTGCCTTTCTTAGCTAACAGCTCTTCATGAGAGCCTCTTTCGATGATTCTTCCTTGATCAAGAACCATAATGACATCCGAGTTCTTAACCGTGGATAAACGGTGAGCGATAGCAAAGACGGTTCGGCCTTTCATAATTGAGTCCATGCCTTTTTGAACCATGGCTTCAGTTCTAGAATCAATTGAAGAAGTAGCTTCATCCAGAATCATAACCGGCGGATCAGCAACAGCGGCTCTGGCAATAGCAATCAGCTGTCTCTGACCTTGCGACAAGGCAGCGCCACTGTCTTTTAAGACGGTGTCATAGCCTTGTGGCAATAGTCTGATAAAGGAATCAGCATTAGCAAGTTTGGCGGCCTTTTCGATTTCTTCGTCAGTGGCATCCAGCTTTCCAAAACGGATGTTGTCTTTGACGGTGCCCGTAAATAGCTTCGTATCCTGCAAAACCATACCTAAGGATTTACGTAAATCAGCTTTTTTAATCTTATTGATGTTGATGTCATCATATCTGATTTTGCCATCTTCAATATCATAGAAACGGTTAATCAAATTAGTGATAGTTGTTTTACCAGCACCGGTAGGACCGACAAAAGCGACTTTCTGACCTGGTTCAGCATATAAAGTCACATCATGAAGAACTGTCTTCCCTTTCACATAGGCAAAGTCAACATCATAGAAGTTAATCTTGCCTCTTAGCCAAGAATAGGAAACCGTGCCATCTTCCTTGTGAGGATGTTTCCAAGCCCAGCGACCGGTTCTTTCTTTGACTTCAATAGGATTGCCATCTTTATCAGCAACGGCATTGCAAAGTTCAACATAACCATCATCTGTCTCAGCCAGTGTATCCATCATTTCAAAGATACGAGTTGACCCAGCTAATGCCATAGCGATGACATTAACCTGCTGGGAAATCTGACCAATTGGCTGCACAAAGGATTTAGAAAACAACAGGAAAGAAACAATCGTGCCTATCATATAACTACTGGCACCTAATAAGGAGAAACTAGTCAATCCCTTAATAGTAACTAAGCCACCAATCAAGGCGATTAAGACATACTGCAGGTTTCCTAGTTGGTTGACAGTCGGCATCAGAATATTGGAGAAGCGGTTGGCTTTGGTTCCTTCATCGAAAAGCTTATCATTATGTTTCTTGAAGCCTTCAATATTACGCGATTCATAGTTGAAGACCTTAACTACCTTCTGCCCATTGACCATTTCTTCAATATAGCCATTAGTAAGTCCCAACTCCTGTTGCATGCAAATAAAATGTTTGGCTGACTGTTTAATGAAATACTTGGAAATTAAGAAGATAAGAACAGCAAATACTAACACAACACCAGTCAATAACAAATCTGTAAACAACATCATTACTAAACAGACCACCATGGTCGTTAAAGAGGAAGCTGCCATCGGTAAAGCACGGGCCAGCATTTCACGAAGAGAATCGACATCGTTAGTATAGATAGACATAATATCGCCATGGGTCCTTGTATCAAAATATGATAAAGGAAGCTTTTGCATATGAGTATATAACTCATCACGGATCTTCTTTTGAATACCTTGAGCAACTACCGCCATTAAGAAGTTATAGAAGTAGTTAGCAATCGTACCGGCAAGACAAACACCAATTAAAGCAAACATAGCACCATACAAACTGGAATAGTTTAAATAATCGGCAGCCTGCATTCCAACGATGATCTGACCGTTAGCATCACTGACAGCCGCTAAGGCCGGTGAAAGGATATCATTGATAAGAACAGTTCCTAGAATATAGGAGCAGACAGTGGAAGCACTAGAGGAAATAATGACACCGAGAATTACAAAGATGAACTGAACGGGATAGTACTTAAAGACATAACCTAAAAGACGGGAAACTGAATGGCGTTTCTGAGAACTAGACACGTTACTGTTTTTCATCGGATATTTTCCGGCTTTCATTCTAATGGCTGGCATCGAAGTCACCTCCTCCTAACTGCGACTGATAAAGTTCACTATAAACTGAGCAGTTCTTCATCAAGCCCTCATGATTGCCTTGGGCAATCACTTTTCCTTCATTCATAACCACAATCGTATCGCAGTCTTTGATAGATAAGACACGCTGAGCAATAACAAACTTCGTTACATCGTGTCTTGTCTCACTCAGTCCTTTTCTAATCAAGGAATCAGTATGAGTATCACAGGCACTAGTCGAATCATCCAGAAC
>JBAXZY010000077.1:0-7178 GCA_041670045.1 Bacilli bacterium
AAACACATCTTCAGGATTGAGACAGTCAACAGAAAAGTCGGTATCTCCTCATAGGAGAAGACTAAAAGCAATAAATTAAAAGGAGAAGCCAAATAGTAGGAGAATATCGATAGAAAATCGCCTCCAAAGGTCTTGGAGTAAGTATAAATCAATGATTCATTGTTCTCTAAAACAGATTTCAGATAACGAAAGTAAGCAATATACTGTGACCTGCCGTCAATCATCAGAATCGTGCTACCCGTTTTAGAAAAAGGGTAGAAGTTATTGGTGCTGAAAAGCACCAATAATAAAACCAACGGAATCAGAAAACTTAGTATGGCAAGCAGAAACCGGTAGGAAGTGTTGAACTTCTTACTCCTAGTAAGATGATTGCTATCAATAGTCAGATAATTCAATTCCATAAATAAAGCACTTTGATTATATACTAGAAAAAAGAAATTAGAAAAGGAATGGAGGTTAAAATCAAGTATTTGAGATAGTTTTCTTTTTTATTTGCCTTCCTATGAAATAAAGAATCAATTCAGGAAGTCAATGAGCTGATAATTACGGTTGCTCAATTACAGGTTGGGCTGTTAACTACAATGTTCCTTATGGTTATGAAGCAGCAATTAAGATCAGCGACAGACATCTTTTTATCTTTTGCATTAATTCAAGCCTTTAAAAAACAGCTATTTATTGTAGTTTATTTTATCAAAGTCAGGATAATTCCGATTGTACCTATTATGTCAATTAAAAGACCTGATTAGTCTTTTAAACTAATCAGGTCTACAAGAATAAAGACTAAAACAAATCTAGGAATCAAATCTTTTCGGTTAAGAAAATGCTCTTGATGCTGTCAATGCAGGATTGTGCAACACCACAGTATTCCGTCAAGTAATGCTCCGTCTTAATAGCCATCGTATCACCAGAAAAAGCATTCAGATTATCGTTGTATTCAGTCATGACGGTGCTTTGAAGATTAGTATAGGGTCTTGAACCATTGATGTTTCCGAAGTTAGAGAAAAGATAGTCACAATACAAGTCATCTCTTTTCTCGCCTAAGATATTACCTAAGAGATAGGCAATCAATCCCGTCCGATCAGTTCCGATGTTGCAGTGGAAATAGACCGGATAATTGTCTTTGTTTCCAAGTATCTCAAAGACATTTTTTATTTCGGTATCGCCGAATTTTCTCATTCGATTAGCAACATGCCAGTCAATGGAGCAGGAATAATACTTCAAACCATCAATAGCACCATCAAACATTCTTCCTGATTCCTTATCCTGATATTTTGTATAGGAAGCCCGTAAGTCAATCTCGGTCTTGATTCCTAAATCCTCTAAGAAGACTTCTTTGCCCTCTTCAGTCAATTCAATCTGCACATGATCAAGATCACTCTTATTCAGTCTCCCACCCCGATAAGCAAGACCTTGGTTGATGTAGTATCCATACTTGGATTCATATCCGCCGCAGTCTCTGACATTGGTGATGCCACCGACTTCTAAGTTCCTAGGTGCCAAAGATTCCGTTGTAAAGGAATGGATTTTACTGGCGGAGAAGTCAAAGGAAGCAGATGCTCTCCAATAATAGGTAGTATTTAGCAATAGGTTCTTAAAGGTTACATTCTGAGTGTTGGTGGAATAGTACTTAGGATTAGAAAAATCATCTTTCAAAGAGATCTGGACATGATAGTTTCCATTAGTCTCCAAAGCGGGAAGACCGTCTTGAGAAAAAGATAGCTTTATTCCCTTTGGATGACTTAGTTCTCTTGAACCAGTGGCAAAGTCACTGATATGGTTAAGTGATGAATTCAAGAAGGCATACTGCAAAGGCGTATGGATATAATATCTAGAAACCTTGGCTTCACTCTCCTTGATCTCATGATCATCTTCATCAGCGTTAGTCTTCGTGAAATCCTCTTCTTCATAAGCCGGATACCTCTCTATTGAAGAAAGGGGGCTAGTATTCTGATTGCAGGAGAAGAGAGTTAAGGAAAAGGCTAAAGAAAGAACCAGAGCTTTAACATCCATCTATGATTTCCTCCACCATTACTCGACGAATTCCTTTTAATTATACTTTCAATATTATAGCCGATTTCAATTTTTTCTTACTATGTCTCAAATTAAGCCTAAATTGTTGCATTTTCTTAATCCAACAGCTTAGTAATTAATGTTTAATAACTGAAAACGCTTTTTTTACCAAAATAAGTCTTATCATTCCATTTATTTTACCTATTTAATCCTTATATTCAAAATTTCATATGCACTTTCTTTTATTGTTCAGGTAAGAGAAAATAACTAGTCATTCCTCTAGCTATCAAAGAAATTTTATATATAATATGGGCATGCCAAAATTTGATACCCGCGTCCAGGAACTCCGCTATCGAGTCCTGAAAGAGATTGCTAAACATGTCTACAAGGGAGACTTGTCAGTTTCCTTACTGGACATTGCCAAAGCCATCGTCCCTGGTCCTAAGCCTAGCATGCGTTGCTGCATCTACAAGGAAAGAGCCATCGTGGATGAAAGAGTCTCTTTGATTCTGAATGCTTCCAGCAAGAAAAACGACAATGTTATCAAGGTTATTCCGATAGCCTGCGATGAATGCCCTATTGGTGGGTATGTGGTTTCCGATGCCTGCCGTGGATGTATTGCTCATCGCTGCTCCGAGAACTGCCCCAAGCATGCTATCTCCTTCAACAATCTCAAAGCCACCATCGATAAGACGAAATGCATCAACTGCGGACTGTGTGCCAAGAACTGCCCTTATTCAGCAATTGAAAACCGGATCCGTCCTTGTGAGAAAGCCTGCCGCAACAGAGCCATCTCTCCTGATCCCATCACCAATGCCGCCCATATCAATGACGAGAAATGCGTGCAGTGCGGAAACTGTGTCTATATGTGTCCTTTCGGAGCCATTGTGGATGATTCCTTTATCATTGAGGTCATCAACCTGCTCAAGACTAATCATAACGTCTATGCCGTAGTCGCTCCATCAATTGCCGGCAACTTCACTGAGTACAAGTTAGGCCAAGTCATCACTGCTCTTAAGACTCTAGGCTTCAAGGATGTTGTGGAAGCCGCATTAGGAGCTGACTTGGTGGCTTTGCATGAAGCTAAGGAACTATCCCAGAAAGGTAAGCTTACCAGCTCCTGCTGCCCATCTTTCATCAGTTACATCAAAAAGGACTATCCCGATCTTGTGAAATACATTTCTTCTTCTCTTTCTCCGATGGCTACTATTGCTAAGTCTATCAAGGAAGAGGATCCCGCTGCCAAGATTATCTTCATCGGGCCCTGCACCGCTAAGAAACAGGAAATCAAGCTTCCGGAAGTCGCCCCTTATGTCGACAGTGCTCTCACTTTTGAGGAACTTCAGGTTCTCTTTGACGCTAATGAGCTGGATATCGGGAAAATGGAAGAAAGCCAGTTCAGTTATTCCGGTTCCAGTTTTGGAAGAGGATTTGCTAAATGCGGTGGCTTAACAAGCGCCGTCAATAAATCTCTTCAGGAACAGGAAATCAATTTCGAAGTCAATGGTCTCGCCTGTTCAGGAGACAAGGAAATCAAGCAGGCTCTCTACAATATGTCCAAGGAAGACAGCACCATCAATTTCGTGGAAGGAATGATGTGTGAAGGCGGCTGCATTGGCGGACCATGCAACCTGACTCACTCCATGAGGAACAAACTCTTCGTCGATAAATACACCTCTCTTGGTGACAAAGAAATCAAGAGCGTTGAGACTAAAGTCAAGAAGAAGTAGGTTGTTAAATAAACAGTAACAGCTAGCGGACTGTCCGCTAGCTGTTTTTAAATGAAGAAAAGGGGTCATCTCTGACCCCCAACTGAGTATGACGAACAATATCCTCAGAAATTAGAAATTCTAAGAGAATGGTGTTTTCCTTGATGTTGGTCTTGACATAGTCCTTGACAACCTTGGCGACCTGCTCGACATTATTCCATTCATTCTTCCACCAAGCTAGGTTAGTCTCTAGATCAACAAGAGTGTAATATTCCTTGACGATGGTGTCGTCATCGTTTCCGATGACTTCTTCGACGTCTGTAGCCTTTTCGGCTGTGTCAGAGATGTTATAGGCAGTGCAGAAGTCATCATATTCCTTTCGTAAAGCAGCAATAGTCTTGTCCCAGCCTTTAGCCTTGTAGACCGGATAAGTGATGTCATCGGCAGTAACACCGACAGTGTTGGGATAGATGGCGACTTTCATGACGACTGTGACATAGAGGGTATCCTCAATGTTAGTCTTCACTTGGCTCTTTAAAGTAGAAACGTCGTCTTTCAGAATCGTAATATCATAGCTCATGGTTCCAACTTGAGTCACTAAATCATTGACTGTAGTCTTGAGAGAGCCAACATCAGTCTTGATATCATCCGTTTTCTTTTCTAAAGCAGAGATATTGGTCTCAGCAGTGGTAAGACGTCCTTCAATGGCCATGATGGAAGAATTGATGGTGGCAATAGAGGCATGGATTTCCGTCTTGAACGTAGAGAAGGAGTCACTTAGAGTCTGGACCGCGACTTCAACCTTGGCTACAGCAGCAGCATTTTCGGCAATGGCCTTGGTCTGAAGCTCTGTCAAAGCCGTCTTCAAAGATTCAAGATCCGCGGAAGTCTGAGTATAGTTGCCTTTCAAAGAAGCAACATCATCGGAAGTACAGCTGGTGGCTACACCCATAAAGGTGCAGGAGAGAAGAGCAATAAGGGCAATTTTTCATGCTTTCTGTTTCATATAAATACTTTTCCTTTTTCTAGCTTTTTGAACGATCAAGCGTTGATTTTTCAAATACTGATAAAATACAGCCTTTGGGGCTAAGAAATGCAAACTCAACACTAAAAACTTTAAGAAACATTCCGATTCTAATAATCTGAATGCCTCTAGTAACTACCCGAATTTGATTAAGCTTAATTCCTTTGGTTAACTGCCCATAGTTTACTAAAGAAAAGCAAAATCAGTCAATTTAATAACACTTTAGTTCAAAAATGAATAAGCTTGTAAAAATAGTGTTTTTATTTATTTTAGAAAAAAGCAGGTACTTTTTAAGCATTTAATGACATTTATTGACATTTTAATTGTAAAAAATTTTTCTTAATTTTTCTTTGCAAAGTAAAAAAAGGAAACGGCTATAAAAATATATAGATTGCCTATTCTTTTCAATTAATGACTTTAAATGATGTAACTATTATTTCAAGGCAAAGATATCTTACAAGTTTCCCAAGATTTTGATGTAGGTCATTATATAAACAACGTATGTCAGAACAAACTAATAAGGAAGCTTAACTGTTATGTGGAAGCTTTTCTACTGCTAGCTTCTTGTCAGGTGTCTTCAAAACATAGATGAGCAGACCAATACCGGCAATAAAAAGAAGAACAGACCAGAATTGAGAGGGTGTTAGACCAGGAATAAAGCTTCCTCGATCATCACCTCGTAGATACTCGATGCCAAATCTCCAAGCACCATAGCCTAACATGTAAAGAGGAAAACATAGGCGGGAATTCTTCTTTAATGCCAAAAAGAGAAGAACAACGGAAAAAATCAATAAGAAGAGGCATTCAAAAAGATTTGTCGGCCAGACTTTAGTCGCCGTAGTCGAAAATTTGATTCCTAAAGGCGAATCAGTAGGCAAGCCATAGCAGCAGCCATCTAAGAGGCATCCAATTCTTCCTATGCCATGAGCGACCGTGATTCCAGCGGGAGCCACAATCTCCAAGGCTTTTAATACCGTACTTGAATATTTCTTTTTGAAATAGGAAAAGTAAAGGATGAAGAAAGAACCGACTCCGCCAATGATTCCACCATAGAAGGTCATTCCCCAGCTCCACGAATAAGAAGAAGGACTTTCGATGTAGTCGTAAAGGTTCTGGAAAAGGATTGCAAATAGAACCCCGAACAAGGCAGAAATGGTTACTTGGATTTCAATGAAGGTGGCAATGCCTTTCTTAATATTAAGCTTATGAAAATAGATTTCCATATACACGAAGGAAATCACAATACCGACAATCATCATTATCGGATACATGTCAATCGGGAAATCAGCTGGAAGCATAATGTTTTTTCCTCCTAATCAAATAAACCAAGAAAAGAGTATAGAGAATCATGATTAACGCAAAAACTATCGAATAAACTAAATACTGAGTAGAAAAAGTCAAAGAATAAAAGGCAGAGAAGAAAACCTGATTCAGGAAATTGAAAAGAAAGTGCCCAATGATAGTAAGAAACGGTGTTTCATAATAATAGGCAATGACTCCTAAGATCAATCCTAGAACAAAGGTATAGCCAAGCTGAGCAAGAACACTAAGGGGATCATTTCCAAAGAAGTTAATGACATGCATCAAGCAGAAGGCTAAAGAAGAGAAAAGAATAACCAATAGATCTTTGTTCTTGCTTTCTTTTATTTTCAGAGACAGGAATGTTAAGAAGAGGAATCTAAAGAGCAATTCTTCAATAGTGATTGAGAAGATGCTTATAAAAATATCCATTGTGAATAATGAAGCATTAAAAGAAATGGTTTGTTCTTTTATAAAAAGTAATCCGTAAAAGAAATTTGAGAGGCAACCTAATATCAAAGGAATCAAAGTGAAAGAAGCAAGACTGTTTTTAAAACAGGATGGCTTTATTCTATTATGAACAATCTCATAGATAGACAAAGCTAGAATAACAGCTAAGATTCCAAGTTTCACTAAAGACGCATACAAAGAGTTGGCAATCCAGTCATTGAGAGGAAGAAACTCCAATGCCAGATAAAGACAAAGCAGATAAAGAAAAGAATAAAGGCTTGTCAGATCATTCTTGGCTTCACTCATATTTTATCATCGTTTGGAAAAGGCTGATTGATGGTTTCATAATCAATCGGAGTCATAATTTCCGGTATTTCTTTAACAGCATAAGAGAAATAATGAGTGCAGGTAGCTTTGGTCTTGACGACAAACAAGGACTTCATCTGATATTCTTCTTCGAGAATGGCTTTTAAAGGTAAAAAAGATTCATCTAATTCAATTGAAACCAAAACATTCTTGAAGTCCGGGGGTATTACCTGCTTAGCTAAAATGAATTTGCAGTTTTCAGTTGAGGAGACAATATAGTTACCGTAGGCTTCTAATGCTTTTTGATTCAATCGGAAAGTAAGAAGAAAACCGTTAGGGGTTTTTCTAATCATCGGGCTGATCAGATTTTCTGGTCTCAG
>JBAXZY010000078.1:0-7058 GCA_041670045.1 Bacilli bacterium
GTATCAGCCGGAAGTCATGAACATCATTGGTGATGTTTCTGGCAAAGACTGCTTGATTGTCGATGATATGATTGATACGGCTGGCAGTGCTGTTGCTGCAAGCGAAGCCTTAAAGAAGGCCGGCGCTAAGAAGATCATGATGGTTGCCACCCATGCTGTCTTCTCTGATCCTGCTTATGATCGTTTATCATCTAGTCATGCTTTCTCTAAGATCTATGTCACTGATTCTATTCCGTTAGCTCCTAAGTTTGCTAACGATAAGAGCATTGATATCCAGGTTGTTTCTTTAGCTCCTATCATCGCTAGTGCCATCAAGGCCATTAACGAAGATACTTCCTTATCTGAATGCTATTCCGAGTTTGATGACTAATTAAGAAACTAGGGGCTGTTACGAAATAGAAATTCGTAACAGCCCTTTTTATTTTGACTACAGCAAATTAAACATATGATAATTTAATACTCGAATCATTTATTTTTGAGTATTTATGTTTTATCATAATATAAGATATGCAAGCTTCTAGAAAAATTTTGTACCTCATCGAAGAACTTACTTATATTACCTTGCTTGTTTTTGCTGTTACAACTTATTGTGGAGCTACTGCTTTCTGGTCCCAAAGCCAATCAAAAATAATAATGATTGCCTCAGTTTCCTGTATGTTTGGTATCTTTGCACCCTGGTTAGTGGAAAAACAAATGAATATCCGCTTTTCTTTTATGGTGGATGTCATGGTGGCTTTAGCGATGATGTTCTCTGTAATCTTAGGAGAAGCTTGTCAGTTCTATTATCGAATCTCTAATTATGATAAAGTACTTCATTTTTTTGCTACAGTGATGTTTTCAGCCTTAGGTTATTCCTTTGCTAAATTCTTTTTAAGAGAAACTAATAATGGGACTCATCAATTATTGTTTTCTTTATTATTTGGTTTCTTCTTTGCGGTAGCTGTTGAAGCTATATGGGAGATATATGAATTCACCTTTGATTCTTTAGCTGGAACAAACATGCAGAAATATATACCTGATGAGTTTTTAAGCTGCATTGATGAAAATGGCAACTATACCTGGTCTGATGATAAGATTGCTGCTTTTTATGCTACTCAGGAAGGTCATCAATTCGCTGTCCGAGATACGATGTTTGATATCATCTGTGATACTTGCGGTGGATTGACGGGAATCCTAGGATGCCTCTTGGTTTTTAAATTCCGACCGGATCTTCAGGACAAGATGATTTATCGTTTACACACTAAGAATGAAGTCTCTTTGGATGCTCCGCATAAAGAGAAGAAGATAGAAGCTCTTTCTTCTAATTCTCAGGCGGAGAAGCCACAGGATAAGAAAAGCTAGAATCGCTAATCAAGCCTTTATTGTCTGCTAATTCTATAAAAGACATCAAAAGCTTTTTTTGTATTGAATGAATAATTGGGTTTCTTGAATAAAAAGAGAACCTAACGCATAATAAACCTAGGTGAAAAAATATGAGAAAAATAAAAAAGACACTTAGTGGTTTTATCTTATTGACAATGATCTTAGCTGGCTGTCAATCAAACAGCTCTTCTTTAAGCGGAGAAGGAACATCTAGTATTTCCACTTCTTCTTATCCAGATAATATTACTTCTTTGAAAGTCATGGTGATTGATAGTCCAAGAGTCTTGGCTTCTTCTTTGATCAGCAATACTGATACATATAACGATCTTAGTAAGTACAGCCCTTATTTGTTGACTGAAAGCCAAGGCATCTTTGAAAAGAAACTTCAGGAAGTCAAAGAAGCTAAGCCCGATGTTCTGATATTGACTGGAGACTTGACCTATCAAGGTGAAAAAGCTTCTCATGAAGTTGTCAGTTCCGACTTGATCAATCTAAAGACGGAATTACAAAAAAGCAATTCGGATTTCAAAATAGTTTTAGTTCCAGGAGAAGGAGATATTAATAATAAGAGTGCCACTTCTTATAATTCAGCTGTGACTGACAGTCAGCTTACTTCTTTAGGTGATTATAAAACCATGTATGCTTCAGTCTGTTATGATGATGCACTTGAAAAATACACACCAACTTCCGGAGATTCAGGAAGCTTAGCTTATTCAATCTCGGTTGCTAATGACTACAACTTTGTAGTAATGGATGATATTCGCTATACCAAAGAGACAACCACCTCTACTTCTACTAAGTCGCTTACTCCTCAAGGCATCATTGAATCAAAGCAATTAGCTTTTCTTAAAGCTCAGACATTAGCATTCAGGAAGAAAGGTCAAGCTGTTATCGGGCTTAATCATCATTCTCTTTCAGCTCACTATTTAGTCCAAAGCACGTTAGGATATACTATCACTGAAAATGCCAGCACTGTAACTAAGACCTTAGCTGATGCTGGAATGAGTGTTGTCTTTACTGGCCATGAAAGCCTGAATGATGTTTCTTGCTATCATTCTTCCAAAGATGATCTTTATGATATCTGCACCAGCGCCAGTACTCTCTATCCAGGCAATACTAGAACCGTTGATTTTATACATACATATAGCTATTCCAAGAAGAGTGAAACTCTAAACTTCAAATCATCGTTACAGGCCACCACTGATGTTTCTTATTTAGACACTGATAAGCAGACTAAAACTATCGATGATTTATCTTCGACATTAAAGGCCAGGACTTTAACTTCTGCCCAGATTGCTCAAGAAGCAAAAGCATTGCCTTATGATTACTTATATTCTTCTTATCCTGATCTAAAGCCTGATAAGGATGGCAATCAAAACAAAACCTTAGGCGATGTTCTTGACGGATTAGGATATTCAGCAAAAGAAATAAATTCTCAGATCAGCGCAAAAATAGGAACTCCGACAGCACCTACTTACATTAAAGATGGGTCCATCTTTACTAAAACCGCTGGCTCTGACTATAAGGTCGACAGTGATGGCAACGCCATTGATTATGATCTAGTTTTAGATTATGGAATCCATTCTAATTTCAGTACAACTTCTGATTCTTACCGGATAGTCTTATCCGGAGACTATATTAAGAATACCCTGGCTCCTAATAGCTCTATTTTCACAGGGACTGTTTATGATATTGTTTTCTATGTCTCGGATGAAACCATGGAAGCCGAGCTTGATCATTGGATTTCCTTATTGAATGAGAAGTTCATTAAGAGTGATACTAATTGGAACAATATTGTCGATGCTTTGGTTAATGGTACTTTAGATAACAAAGTCGATGATAGCCATACAGTGTTAGACTTAATCACAACTTGTTTAATCACTCATTTAGCAGGAGGGGAAGAGCAACCTGCTTGGGTCAAATCAGTTTCAGATGATGTCGGTAAGGGAACACAATCCACAGTACTATCCAATCTGATTGATTCATTGAGTGATCAAGCTAAAACCTTGTTTGATAACACAGTTGGTTTCTTTGATTTTGATATTCTTTTAAATGGGGCCACTGTTGATACTAGCAGTGCCACCAATGTCATTGGAGTCATAGCAATTAAGGCTTCCTTCTCAGCCCTGAAAAAAGTCCTAGTCGGTAAGACATTATCCGATGTGTTCACGGAGACGATGATTAAGAAAACCTTGTCTGGATTCAAGACTAATGAAAAAATGAATACAGTTGGCTTAGTTCTTCAGACGGTCATTGATGATATGACTCTTGATTATGATACTTACGAGGACAACAATTCTGATATTACTTCAACTTATAGTGTAGCTTATTCTCCAAAAGCCTAACTGTTCAGTTCTTTAGTCTTAGAAGCAATTTCCTTAGCTAGAGAAAGTATTTCATCTTTATCAAGCTGTCTTGAACGCAGCAAAAGACGAGGATCGTTCTTAGACTGGAAATCTAGGAGAACATCTTTGTACATCGGGAACTGTTTCAAACAGTTGCCGATGTTTTTGTTTGGGTCTTTGAATAAGGCTTTATAAACTGGATACAAAGAATAAGGAATACGTTTCTTACAATCGATTCTGATAAAAGCGGAATCAACTTTCGGGATCGGAGAAAAACAGGTCTTGTCAACCATGGTCACGACACTCAATTCGCCTTCGGCAGCTATGAAAGCACCTAAAGCCGAATTGACTTTCTTGTTTTTGATATAAGTGAGTTTATCAGCAACTTCTTTCTGAACCATCAGTCCGGCAGTTTTGAATCCGGTCTCTAAAAGATATTCTAATAACTCCGAGGTGATGTTATAAGGAAGGTTACCGATGAATTCCCGGTCTTCGGCTTTACCGTATTTCTTAGGGTTGAAACGAAGGAAATCAGACTGAATCAAAGTGATGTTCTTGCTGTCTTTGAAAAGATCAGTCAATACTTGAATCATGTCTCTGTCAGCATCGACAGCGATCAATTTCTTGGCTTTCTTTTCTAATGGCAAAGTCAGAGAACCTAAACCTGGTCCTATTTCAATGACGGTAGGATAGTTTTGAGGTGCCATATTATCGACTATCCGTTTAATGATGCCTTCATTGATTAGAAAATTCTGGCCAAATGATTTCTTAGCTGTAAATCCGTATTCTTTTAGAAGACCTTCGATTCTTTGTTTTTCATTCATTAGCGATAGTCTCCTCAATGTCTTTCTTGGTTAGTCCTAACATCAATACGGCTTCTAAGACATTCTTAGCGGAAGTAAAAGGCAGATGATATTTAGAAACCAATTTCATTCTGAGTTTCTTAGCTGAGGGACCTTCTAAACCTAAATCATAGAAGTCTTCATCATCGATGGAGGGATTCTCATCTACATATAAATCATGCTTCAGATAAGGCCATAACAAGTCCTTCAGATCGTTGATGCTCATTTCCGCTATTCCGACTTTATTGTTTTTGATAGCTAAAGCTTTGTTGGCTTTGATTACTAGGTTGGTAGTGATGACTTTCTGAACCTGACTAGTGATATCACGGCCAGGGCCATCTGGATCCAAAACTAACACGGCTTCTCTGACTTGATGGACTTCCTGAATGAAAGTAAGAATATCTTTTCGGATGAACTTACCTCCGGTCTTAACTACAAAAAGGCAGCCTAATTTCTTAAGCTTGTCTTCATCGGTGGTTCCTTCACAGATATAGAAGTAACGATTGTCGAGTAAGGTTTTAGATTCCATAGAATTTAACTCCGTTATTATAGATGATATCAGCACAGTCTTCTTCATTCATATTTTTTATTTCACTGATAGCTTTAATTATTAACGGCAAATAAGAAGGCTCATTAGTTTCTCCTCGGTGAGGAGTAGGAGCTAAATAAGGGCCATCAGTCTCAGAAAGAACAATGCGAAGATCGTTCTTACTGACCACTTCTTTTAAAACCCGGGAGTTTTTGAAAGTGATGACTCCTCCAACACCGATGTGGAAATCCAATCCTAGCTTCAGGTATTCTTTCAAAATCTCATTTGATCCTGAAAAGCAATGCAAATCCAGTTTAGGAGGAAGCTCTTGCTTGATGATATTTAGAGTATCAAAGTCGGCGTCCCTGGAATGAATGACAATAGGCAGATTAAGCTCTTTAGCTAACCTGATTTGTTCAATGAAACGCTGTTTCTGTTTAGCCACATAAGAAGATTCTTTGCTGAAGTGATAATCCAATCCTATTTCTCCAATGGCTTTAATTTCATTTCGATGTCCTTTGATGTAGGCATAGGCATTAATGAAATAAGCATCATCCTTAGAAGCAAACTCAGGATGAATACCTAAAACTGAATAACAATACTTTGGATAGTCTTTACTAAGCTGCAAGATTCTCTCGAAGGATTCTAAGGAATCACCATTATTGAAAAGTGCTACAACACCTTGCTTTTTAGCACGTGAAACAACAGCTTCAGCCTGATTAAAAAGCTTATCATCATCTAAATGACAGTGAGTATCAATAATCTTCATTCTATTTTCCTAAGCAGAATTTGGAGAAGAGAGTATTGTATATGTCTTCCATGGTCTTTGATTCACTGTTTCCCATTAAATCGTTGATCGTAGCAATAGCCTGTCTGATGAAATCAGAAACAATATCAATCTGATGGGTATCCTCAATGGCATTATGAGAAGACAGCAATTGACTATAGATTTGTTCTAAGTATTCCTCTTCTCTTTCACCAAGGAAGTTGCTTTCTTCCTTTTTATTGAAATCAAGCTTATCCAACATCATATTGATAAGATGAGCTAAGTCATCTTTTAAAGAACAAATTGCAATATCAGATTCTTTGTAATTCTTGTTGATATCTTTTTTGGTAGCGACTTTGATGACCGGCTTTCCTTGGATGATCTGTTTTAATTCCTGATTTTTATCAATATCTTCAAAACCACTATCAGAAGTCAATAGAACTAAGTCAGCTTCCTTGATAGTTTTATAGGATCTGGCTATGCCTAAAGATTCAACTAAATCAGTTGTCATTCTTAAGCCGGCGGTATCCTTGAAACGGAACAACAGTCCATTGATTTCCTTTTCACCTTCTACGACATCTCTGGTGGTGCCAGGAATAGGAGAAACAATGGCCTTATCTTCACCGACTAAAGCATTCAAAAGAGTTGATTTGCCAACGTTTGGTTCACCAGCAATGGCAACGTTGACGCCTTGATATTCTTTGTTGGCCCGTTTGGTTCTTTCAATCAAGCTTTTTAATTCAGTGATATCTGATAATAAAGAAGCATCGATCTTATTCAGTTCTTCATCATAATCATCCTTCTCATCGGAATACTGGTCTTCGACAAAGTATTCTAACTGAGAAAGATAATCCAATAATTTGGTTTTTAAGTCGACAACAGTCTTTGTGTTTTTTCCGCTCAGTGTCTGAGTAGCAATGATTTTGGCTCTGGTGGAGTTAGCATTGATCAAATCATTAATGCCTTCGGCCTTGAGAAGATCCATCTTGCCGTTATAGTAAGCCTGTGCTGAAAACTCTCCTCTTTCGGCCCTTCTTGCACCATATGAAACTAAGGTATCCAGTAATTCATTGACGATGATCATGCTTCCGTGAGTGGAAAACTCAACGGAATCAAATCCGGTATATGATTTAGGACCTTTGTAATAGGTGAAGACTAATTCATCGATTAAATAATCAGGTTGATTCTTATCCTTATAGACTCTAGCAAAGACA
>JBAXZY010000079.1:0-6732 GCA_041670045.1 Bacilli bacterium
GAATTTTTCATAATCCGGTCGAGGCATGATGATGTCAATATCATCATCCCAAGGAATGAAGCCGTTATGTCTGATAGCACCAATCAAAGTACCAAAGGCTAAGAAATAAGTGAAATGATTGGATTCACAGATTTCTTTGATCTTCTTCAAGACTTCATAACTGCCTTTTTGAATCTCCTCTAAAGTCAGTTCCTGATGAATGACTTCCGGTCCTTTTTTCTGATGTTTCATTTTACTGATGAACTCCTTTAAATAACTTGTGACAATCCCTTCCTTCGTTAATAGCAAAGTACCAAAATACAGAACAACAGCCCCGACAATCTGGATAACTAATATTACCCATTCTTTAGTCGGAATCCAAGTAACGCCAAATAAGAATAAGGAAATAACAGTTCCAGCTGCTAACGTACTTATTAAAGTATGAGTAATACTGCCAAGCTTAAAGAATTTTTGAGCAGCAATGACATATACAATAGTCGTAACTAGTTCTGAGATTACTGAAGCTATAGTGGCACCCGTTTCAGCATAGATAGGAATTAGGCAGGCATTCAAGGAAGCGTTGATGACAGCCCCAACTCCAACACACCAAGGCATTCTACTTTCATGGTCAGAAGCTAGCATTACTCTTGATCCTAACAAATAACCAATTGGTGATATTAATAAGTTAAAGGATAACACTTTCAAGACGGTAGATGACCTGATAAAGTCATCGCCGTAAATCTTCGTAATTAGATAATCGCCGGTAAACCAAATACCAATAATCATTGGTACAGCTAAAAGAATAATGATTCTCAGTGCCTTAGTCAGAAGATCATTGTATTCCTTCATCTTTTTTTGTTTGAAATACAAGGAGATGCGAGGAACTAAAACAATCGTGAAGGAATTGATGATTTGAAGAAGAATACCTTTGATTTTGCTTCCATAGCCGTAATAAGCAACCGTCTCTTTATCACACATGGCCCCTAACATAGTCGTATCAACCATCGTTGAAATTTCAATTGCTAAGTTAACAACCGTTAAAGTCAGAACCGACTTCATATGCCTTTTCAAGTTAAGGCCCTTTGAAGTGAAGTGGACAAGCTTTCTGGAGTAAACAGCATTGAAGATATAGTTCCCGGAGGTTCCAACAACTGAAATTGCTGCAAATATTAAATAATCATTTGGATTTCTAACGAATATTATCAGCAATACAAAACTTAAAATCTTAAACAATAGATTTCGGATTGAGATTAATTTATATTCTTCCAATCCTTCATATAGCCAATCGATATTCAGGGTATTGATAGCTATGGACAAGCCTGTAATCAAATATAAAGGATAATTATTTCTAAAAGCCGGAACGGAAAAAATCAGAACTATATAAGCGACTGAAAAAGTAATTGTCGATAGCAGATTGATAATGAATAATTCGGAATAGAGTTTATTAAGTTCAGTCTTATTGTCTCTGACTTTGGCAATTTCCCTTAAGCCGTAGGTGGGTATTCCTAAGAAGGCGAAGATGACAAAATAGTTAGCAATATTCTGAGCATAAGTAACTTCACCGATTGCACCCGCTAAAAGAACACGGGCGACATAAATGCCGGTGGCAAAAGGAAAAGCAATATTCAGAATATTGTAAAAAAGATAGTAAAGGCTGTTCTTAGTTAAAGACTTTTTCGTTTCCATTAAAATATAGCTTATCGGTTAGGAAACTACTTGCCGTATCTCTCCATCCACTTCATATATTCACCGCTTTCGACATGCTTGAGCCAGTCCTGGTTGTCAAGATTCCACTTGATGGTCTGGCTGATTCCGGTATCAAAAGTATAAGTCGGCTTCCAGCCAAGCTCTGTCTCGATCTTAGTGGGATCCATAGCATAACGTCTGTCATGCCCTAAACGGTCCTTGATATGCTCAATCAGAGAGTCATCCTTGCCAACGGCATGGAGAATAGTCTCTACGACCTGCAGGTTGCTTCTCTCATTGTGTCCGCCGACATTGTAGACTTCACCGTCTTTTCCATTCCTGACAATCAAGTCAATAGCGGAGCAGTGGTCGGCGACATGCAGCCAGTCACGGACGTTCTTCCCATCTCCGTATACCGGAAGCTTCTCATTACGCAGAGCCTTCTGAATCATCAAAGGAATAAGCTTCTCCGGGAACTGATAAGGTCCGTAGTTGTTGGAGCATCTAGAGATAGTGACCGGAAGACCGAAGGTTCTATGATAAGCAAGAACCAGCAAGTCAGCCGAAGCCTTGGAGGCACTATACGGAGAGGAAGTATGAAGAGGAGTGTCCTCATGGAACATCAAATCAGGTCGATCAAGAGGAAGATCTCCATAGACTTCATCAGTGGATACCTGATGGTATCTCTTGATTCCGTACTTATGGCAGGCATCCATCAGCACTGAAGTACCGATGATGTTAGTCTCAAGGAAGATAGTCGGATTGACGATTGATCTGTCAACATGGGATTCAGCAGCGAAGTTGATGACGTAATCAAACCTCTCATCCTCGAAGAGCTTGTAGACAAGGCTGCGGTCACGGATGTCACCGTGAACGAACTTGAAGTTCTTCCGGTCCATGATGTCAGCCAAGGTCTCCATGTTGCCGGCATAGGTAAGAGCATCAAGACAAACGAAATAATCATCAGGATATTTCTCTGTCATGATGTGAAGATAGTTTCCGCCTATGAAGCCGGCACCGCCGGTAACCAAGAATTTTGCCATTTTGTTTGTCCTTTTTTAATTAACGTTTAAGCTCATCATGAATGTAACGAGTAACGGCATCCTGCCAAGAGGGGAGTTTATTGAAGCCGGCCTTAACAAGCGATTCCTTGCTCATACGGGAATTATAAGGCCTACTGGCCTGATTAGGAACTAATTTCCGATATTCCTCAGTGGAAACCGGATTTACCTTCACATCAAGACCGGCAGTCTTGAAGATAAAGGCAGCAAAATCAGACCAGGAGCAGACTCCTTCGTTAGTGGCATGATAGGTGCCATACTTGTCAGTGACCATCATGTCACACATCAGTTTTGATAAATCATAGGTATAAGTCGGAGAACCAATCTGGTCATCGACTACACTAAGTTCCTTATGTCCTTTGTCAGCTAATGAGAGCATGGTCTTAATGAAATTATTGCCGTTGATTCCAAAGACCCAGCTGATGCGGATGATGAAATACTTCTTCAAAGACTTCCGTACAAAGTCCTCACCCTGAGATTTGGTCTTACCATAAACGGATAAGCCATCACGGGCATCATCAGTCTCAAAATACTTGGTGCCTTTGCCATTGAAGACATAATCAGTCGAAATCTGAATCATAGTGGCTCTGACTTCAGCACAGGCCTCAGCAATATATTTAGGCCCTAATGAATTGACTTTATAAACAGCATCCGGCATTTCTTCGGCTTTATCAACAGCCGTCCAGGCAGCATTATGCATAACAACATCCGGACGATAGTCATTGATGAACTTATGAACTGCCTTCTCATCAGTAATATCTAATTCTTCCCTATCAATGCCTAAGACGTTCTTGTATCCACGTTCCTTAAGCTCACGGACACAGTCAAAGCCTAACTGGCCTTTGACTCCGGTGACTAAAATCTTGAAATCTTTGGTAATCATTTTAAAGTACCTGAAGGTGTCCGTCTTTCATTCCAAAAACAATCTTGGCATCCTTCAATGATGGATGAATCTTATCCTTAGGTGACAAATCAAGTTCACCCTTATAAGGCCATGCGACATTGACGTCCTTGTCATCCCACTTAATGCCGCCTTCAAATCCGGGATCAAAGACATCATCAACCTGGTACTCAAAAATTGCGGTATCGGAAAGAACTACGAATCCATGAGCAAAGCCACGGGGAATCATAAACATCTTATGGTTATCACCAGAAAGCATTACACCAACATACTTTCCGTATGTCTTGCTATCTTTTCTTAAATCAACAGCTACATCATAAACTTCACCTTCAACTACTCTAACAAGCTTAGCCTGAGGCTTTCTAATCTGAAAATGAAGTCCTCTTAAGACACCTTTATGCGACTTAGACTGATTAGCCTGAACAAAACTGTATTTCAGTCCAGCAGCATCAAAGAGATCTTTCTGATAGGTCTCCATGAAATAGCCGCGGTCGTCTCCGAATACCTTAGGTTCAATAATATATACTCCTTCAATATCAGTCTTGTTGAAATTAAATGCCATTTTCTTTACCTCTAGTACTTGATCTTGCCGTCAGCAACATTGAGAAGATGCTGACCGTATTCATTCTTCTTCATGGATTCACCAATAGTTCTTAATTCATCATTGGTAATCCAGCCATTCTTATAGCCTATTTCCTCTGGGCAGCAAATCTTGAGGCCCTGATGATCCTCAACGGTCTTAACAAAATTTCCGGCATCAATCAATGATTCATGGGTTCCTGTATCCAGCCAGGAATAGCCTCTCCCCAGAAGCGTGACATGAATATTCTTCTTTTCAAGATACAGGTTGTTAAGAGTAGTAATTTCAAGTTCTCCGCGAGGGGAAGGCTTAACTTGTTTTGCAATGACGGAGACACCAGAAGGATAGAAATAAAGGCCGGTAACGGCATAATTCGATTTCGGATTCTTAGGCTTCTCCTCAATAGAGACGGCTTTGTTGTCCTTATCGAATTCAACGACACCGAATCTTTCGGGGTCTTTGACATAATAACCATAAATAGTGGCCATCTTCTCTTTCTCGGCCCGCATGACGGAATGCTTCAAATGATCTGTCAAACCATCGCCGTAGAAGATATTGTCTCCTAAGACCATGGCGACAGCATCATTTCCGATGAATTTCTCACCGATGATGAAAGCCTGAGCCAGTCCGTCAGGCGAAGGCTGAACAGCATAGGTGAGATGAATGCCAAAGTGGCTTCCATCCTTAAGAAGTGCCTTGAATCTAGGGGTATCATCCGGAGTAGAGATAATGAGAATATCCTTGATTCCAGCTAACATCAGAACACTCAGCGGATAATAGATCATCGGCTTATCATATATAGGAAGCAACTGTTTGCTTGTTACCAAAGTTAAAGGATATAGACGAGTACCGGAACCGCCTGCCAGAATTATTCCTTTCATAGTAAATACCTCAATGTGATAATTATACAACAGCTAAGTCTTAAAAGATTTCCAAATCGATTACTATTAAGCGGTTTAATGAAGGCATCACTTATTATTTGAATTAAAGAAGCAAGAATCAAACCACTGTTAAGTCTTCTATTCGTAACCGAATATACTTTATAGATAGATAAATGATAAAATGTGTTTAGGAAAAAAAGAATGAAGACAGTAATAACATACGGAACTTTCGATCTTCTCCATGAAGGCCATATCAATCTTCTGAAAAGAGCGAGAGCCTTAGGCGACTATCTGATAGTCGGAATAACATCCGATACTTTTGATAAGGAACGAGGAAAAATCAATGTCACTCAGTCCCTCACTGAAAGAATAGCTGCCGTCAAAGCCACTGGCTTAGCAGACAAGATAATTGTGGAAGAATACGAAGGCCAGAAGATTGACGACATCAAAAGATACAATGTCGATATCTTCACTCTCGGTTCGGACTGGGTTGGAAAATTCGATTACCTGAGTGCTTACTGCAAAGTCGTCTATCTGGATAGGACGGAAGGAATCTCAAGCTCGGAGATACGGGCTGAGGAATCACATGTCCGGATAGGAATAGTCGGCGGAGAAGAAAAGCTTGCTCTTAAGTTCATCAATGAAGCCACCTACATCAACGGAGCAGCAATATCCGGAATCCTCAAGACAGAGAATTTATCCAAGGTTGCTGTTTCCTGCCCAATCATTGATGATTATCAAAAACTTCTTTCCATGTCGGATGCTATATATATAGTATCAGCACCTCAGACTCATTATTCCTTAATCAAAAAAGCCTTGCTTAATAACAAGCATGTCCTCTGCGAATCTCCGCTTGTTATGAATACCAAAGAGTGGGCTGAGATTAAAGCTTTGGCCAATAATAATAAATTGGTTCTCATGGATTCATTGAAGACCGCTTACTCAACTGCCTATTACCGCCTGCTTTTGATGGTCAAAGGCAATGTCATCGGCGATGCCGTCTCAATTGATGCCACCAGTACCAGTCTCAGCAGCAGATATTTAGCAGGAAAAGAAGACAATCAATGGCCGAGTATCTGCTTCTGGGGTGTCACCAATATGCTTCCGGTATTCCAAATACTAGGCTGCAACTACAAAGCAATTGATTTCGTGACCAGATACGCAGATAAGAAAGAGAAGCTGGATCTGTTCACTAAGGCCGACTTCATCTATGACCATGCTACCGCCACCATCAAGTCAGGCATCGGAATCAAATCCGAAGGCGACCTGGTGGTATCAGGGACCAAGGGCTATATTTATGTTCCTGCGCCTTGGTGGAAGACGGACTACTTCGAAATCAGGTATGAGAACCCATCCGATAACCGAAAGGTCTTCTATCAGCTGGAAGGCGAAGGAATCAGATACGAGATCCTCTCCTTCGTCAAGAGCATCCGTGATCATAAAGACTACTCCTATATCAGTGATGATGTCTCCAAGGCAATCGTGAAGACGGTTGAGAGCTACTATGCCAAAAAGAATGTGACTTCAATCTAAGGAAGAAAGAGAAATGACCAAGTATTATATAAATCCGGATATCAAGAAGACCGATAGAGTCTTCCCGATGCAGAACAGATACGGCTATCACCGCTATGACATGAACGAGAA
>JBAXZY010000080.1:0-6639 GCA_041670045.1 Bacilli bacterium
AATTCATTGAAAGCCCTTCCAGTTAAAAACATAATGATGTTCGCTAAAGCCTGTTGAAAGGAAAAAAATATGAAAAATCGAATTACAAAGACGTTACTTCCTTTACTTGCCGTGTGTGGTTTAGCTGTTTCAGGCTGCTCACAAGGAGAGTCTAATTCAGTTACCTCAAATGGTTCTACATCTACCCAGAATTCATCTGAGTCTTCTAAGTCTTCTACCAGCTCTTCAAAAGAAAATTCATCTATTAGCAGCAGTGAAAAAACCAGTTCCAGTTCTTCGGAAGCTAAAGTCATTTCTGTTGCTATTACTGGTTCACAAAAGATTAAGATTGAGGGAACTACTACTTTGACGGCTACTGTCACTAATGCCATCAATACTTCTGTTACCTGGGATTCTTTGAATCCGGAAATTGCTACTGTTAACGCTGGTGTCGTAACTGGTGTTGCTGTTGGTGAAGCCACCATTAAGGCAACGTCAGTCGAAGATACCACTAAATCCGCTACTATTGTTATTACCGTAATTGATAAGTATGATTTCCAAGTCACTGAAAATAAAACCTATACTGCTGAAGTAGAAAATCTTGATCTCAGCCAATTTGTAGTTCGTGCTGATGGCTTAGCTTCTCATCCTACTGCTGAATCTTGCATTGAAGCCTCTGATGAAACGGCATATGGCACCTCTGGTGGTAAATCAATCGGCTTCATTGGTCAGAATACAATCCTCACCGCTTCCTTCTATTCTGAAAAGGCTTTTGTTCTGACTCCGATGGTTAGAATGGCTGATGCCGGTGCTTCCTTTGATGTTGACGCTAACATTGCTTTTACAGTTGATAGTTCTTCTGTTGATTCCAATGGCTATACTACATTTGGTGGAACAGATACAAACCAGTATTGGAATTGGAAAGATGTTTCTCTGGACACCATAATTTTAGATGCTGGTGCTCATACTTTCACTTATAAGATTACTGGTAGCCAAGGCATCAACCTTGATTGCTTCAAGTTTGCTGTTGCTGATTATGATGATACTGGCAAGTATTATCAGATTGGTGAGAATGGAACTATTACAGCTGAAGCTGAAAATCTGGACCTAACTAACTTTGTCGTTAGAGCTGATGTAGTATCTGTTAAGCCGACTGCCAAGGATTGCATTGAGTCTTCTGATGAGGCTACTTATGGGACCTCTGGTGGCAAATCTATCGGTTTCATTGGTAATGGCACGGTTCTTAAGGTTAATTTGTTCCTGAAGGATGAATCTGTTGTTACTCCGATTGCCAGAATGGCAAGTGCGGATGCTACCTTTGATGTTGATGGCAATAGTACCTTCAAGGTTGATGAAACTGCAGTTGATTCTAATGGATATAAAACCTTTGGATCTACTGACACTAATACCTATTACAACTGGAAGGATGTGAACCTAGATTCTGTTTCTCTCAAGGCTGGTTTCCATACCTTTACCTATACTTGCAAAGGAGCGGCTATAAATCTTGATGCCTTCAAATTCACTACTGCTTATTATGGAGATATAGCTTCTTCTGGCTATCAGATTAGTGAAAACGGGACTACTTTGATTGAAGCTGAAACTATGAAGGTTACTAGTGGCTCTTATAAAGCCGAAGCTCCTTTAGGAGATGCTTTAGCTCTTACATCCGGTGGCCTATCTATTGGCAATGTCGCTGTTGGAACTGTCTTTACTGTTAATTTCAATTTGCACGACAAGGCTACTGTTGATTTAGTGACTGTTATGGCTAAACCAGAAGCTGATTATTCCTTTGATGGCAATGTCACCATGGCTCTTGATAGTACAACTGTTACTCCGGAATCTGTTACTTTTGGAAGTACGGCTACTAACACCTATTGGAACTGGAAGAACATTAATATCTATAACGGTGTTCTAGCTTCTGGTATGCATACTCTTACTTTGACTGCTACTAACGCTTTCCCGAATATGGATTGCATCAAGATCATCACCAATGGTTATGGTAAGACCTTCTATGCTTCCACTGCTAAGACTTATCGTGTTGAAGGTGAAGATGTCGATAAAACTCATCTGATCAGTGATGGCGGTAACTTCACTGAATCTTCTACAGAGGATGTTGCTTCAACTTCCGGAAAGAGCTTGCTTTGCCATTGCTCAGCCGGCAGTTACTTTGAAATCCCATTCACTATTGTCAGTGCCGGTACTGCTGACATTACTTTCCGTCTTTCCAAGTATGAAGCTCTGCCTATTGGAGAAAACTACAGTGCTTATGTTGATGGAACTAAGGTTGCCTGGTCTGACCCGACTTTGACTTTAGGAAGAGCCAGCGATGGAACCAATGATTGGCATAACTGGAAGCTTTGCACTCTTCCGGCTCAGTCCTTAACAGCAGGTGATCATACTGTTAAGTTCAGCTTTGACAATAATGGTGCTAATGTCGATTATGTTGACTTTGGATTCACCTTCTAAATAGTTACCTTAAATTTGGCGGTATGATATTAAAGAAATGGGTTACTACGGCTGGTAAGCTGTAGTGACCCATTTCTATTGTTTCTGTGTCTTAATTTTGAAGCGAATTTTGTTTAAACTGAATAAATAACTAAAGTTTTGTTAAACATCATATATATATTTCTATTGCGCTAGAATATTAAGGTGATGAATTGAAAATGACTGATCGAGAAACGATTATTTCGATACTTAAAGAGCTGAAGCCGGATGTGGACTATGAAAAGACTACTGATTTAGCTACCGGACATATTCTGGATTTTCTTGAATATGTGCAATTGAATATGAGATTGGATGATGCTTTTGACATCAACATTACTCCAATGGATATGGTACCTTCTAACTATGACTCCGTAGATAAGATTCTATCTTTAGTTAAGAAGAAACAGGAAGAATAATCTGGGTATGTTTGCCACTATTATTTCCTATATTCCAAATGATTTTATTTACCTCTTTTGCTTTGTCACTTTTGGGTGGCTGGTTACTAAATTTACACCTCAAAAATACAAATATATCCCCTTGCTTGTATCTTCGTTTGTCTTAATCGGTTTTGTTTCCAAGTGGTTTGCCTTCTTTACTTTATATACCGGTATTGTTACCTTTTTGATTGGCTATAAACTCGATCTGTTATATAAAGAACGAACCAGTAAAAGAAATGAGCTTAGCCATGATGATTTTAAAATCTATAAAAACAAGAATTAGAAAGTAAGACGAGGATACTTGGCTTTAGGAATCATTCTGATATTAGCTGTACTGATTACTTTGAAGTATACCAATTACTTTATTTCTTTATATAACGGCTGGTTTAATCAGAGTGTATCTAGTATTACCTATTTCGTGATACCGCTTGGTATCTCCTATTATTCATTACAAGCCATCGGTTATTTGGTTGATATTTATCGAGGCAAGTATGAAGCTAATCACAATATCTTCAAAGTATGTTTGTTTGTATCATATTTCCCACAGATGCTTGAAGGGCCAATCGGTAGATACGATCATCTGAAAGATACTTTGCTAGATGGTGAAGTAGAAGCTTCAATCAATGATTATTCAAAAGGATTGATAAAGATACTTTATGGTATGTTCCTGAAAGTTGTTATTGCAGATAGATTAGGAATATTAGCTAGTGAAGTCTTTAAAAATTATGCTTCCTATAGTGGAGGAATCGTCTTATTTGGCATTATCTTCTTCACGTTAGAATTATACTGTGAATTTTCAGGTATGATTGAGATGGTTACTGGTGTATCAGAGTGTTTTGGTATTCCTTTAGAAAAGAACTTTGATACTCCTTTTTTCTCCGTCTCTGTATCCGAGTTCTGGAGGAGATGGCACATCTCCTTAGGAAGCTGGTTCAGGGACTATGTCTTTTATCCGCTTAGCATGTCAAAGCTTTCTATGAAGATGAACAAAGCCAACAGCAAGATTTTGTCTCCTTTCTGGTCTTCCTATTTTCCATTGGCTCTATGGATTGCTGTAATCTGGCCATTGACTGGCTTATGGCATGGCGCTGCAACAAAGTATTTAGTGTATGGAGCCTATTATGGCGTTATTATGGCTTTAGAAATGATTTACCAACACTATTGTGCTAATAAGAAATGGTATTCTTCTTGGCCGTATCGAATCTTTGCTATGCTAATTACTTTTGTCTTAGTAAATATTGGAATGGTCATCTTTAGAGCCAGCACTTTAGCTGATGGATTTAAGATGATTGCAAGGATCTTCTCTTCTAATGATGCTGTTGAAATTCAGAAGTCTTATTTAAGATCGGCTGATGTCGTAATTGACTGTCTTGGCTTAACTGTCTTATTGATAGTCGATATTCTCAAGTACCGAAAGCTTGATTTTGATAAATTATTCACTAACCATATTGTTCTTCGGTATGCTACTTTTGGTCTATTGTTCTTTACTATTATTCTCTTAGGTGCCTATGGCTTCAGTTATGGCTATATTGATCCTATCTATGGAGGATTCTGATAATGGAAGAAAAAGTTAAACCGACAGTATCTATCGACAAGAAAAAGAAAATTCAGAATATTGTTCTTAGAATCTTCTCTTTGCTTATGATGTTTGCTCTTTTGTATTCTTATGCCTGTTATGTTTTTATGCCTAAGACTGCTGGTGACTCTACTTATTACACCAGCCGAAGTTTTAAGGTTGAAAAGAAAAACACGATTGATGTTCTTTGTTTAGGATCCAGTGCCATTGAATGCTCCGTAATTCCAAGCGTTTTATATTCCAAGCATGGAATATCGGCTTTGAACAGCGCTGAATATATTACAACCATGGATAATGAAATCGGACATTACCGTGAATCTAAAGCCTATCGGACTCCAAAGCTTGTTTTGATTGATACTGAGATTGTTTGGAATGGGGGAGCCAACACTTATAAAACACCTTCAGAGATGTTTTTCTGTGCTCCTTTTTCAAACCATAATCGTTTAAAGAGCCTCAGCTGGGATGACTTCTATTTCCATGGTGTCGATGATGAAACCGTTATCATTCAAGATTAAAAGGCTATTCCTTTTTAACAAAGACCAGTGAAATGAGTTCCTGGGGAATAGATGAGACTACTATCATTCATAGTGAAGTCTCTTCCAGACAGGATAAGGAGATAAGATCAATCATCACTGAGATACTGGCCGACAATGTCAAAATTCTTTTTGTTACTGCTCCAGAGCAGTATTCCAATAAAGACAAAAGGCACAATACCAGTTATCATTCTTATTTTGAAAGTCTGACTGAAGAATACGAGAATGTTTCCTACTTTGATTTCAACGATAAGAAAACCTCAAATCTTAATCTGGATGTTAAGACGGACTTTGCTAAAGTCAATCACCTGAATGTCTTAGGCGCTCAAAAAACATCTGTGGTTTTAGCCGATTATCTTAATGCCAAGTATTCTTTAACTGATTATAGAAAAGACACCGAAAACAACACCCGAATGGAAGAGGGGCTTACATTTTTCAAAAATAAACTTGCTACCTCAAATGAAGAACAGTTGTTTTAGATATCAGAAAAATTTTTCTTTATAGAATACAACTATAAAAGTAACTAAGCAGTCACTAGTTTTTGTCGACTTCGTAGAATCCCTCTAAGAACAGTTTCATCGACTTGATGGAACCGACTGACACCCTGAGGTAATCCTTCAGGAAGGGATTGGAGTAAGGATGGACAAGGATCTTCTTCTCGGCTTCAAGTTTCTTAGCAGTCAGGTTGGCGTCATGATGAGGTCTTACGAAGATGAAGTTCCCTCTGCAGTCCTTGCATTCATAGCCATGCTTCTTCAAATCTTCGAGAGCAAAGGCCTTTCCCTTCACTTCGATGTCAATCAGCTGTTTCTCAAGCTCCGGATGTTCGATGATCCTCTGAGCAAAGAGAAGAGCCATGGCATTGCAGTCGAAGGTAAGCTTGGAATTCTTGATGTAATGAATCAGATTTGGGTTTGCGATGGCGACACCCATCCTTAAGGCCGCAATCGAGAAAAGCTTCGAGAAGGTCCTGGTGACGATCGCGTTGTCTTCCTTCAGGGCATATTCCAAGAAAGTGTTAGGATAGAAGTAATGGTAGGCCTCATCGATGAGGACCACGGCATTGACTTCCTTGGCCTTTTTGATGATTCTTTGAATGTCGTCATCGGTATAGACGTTCCCCATCGGATTGTTGGGATTGACCAAAGCCACGATTCTGGTGTCTTTAGTAATCGCCTTAAGTATGTTGTCGGTCTTGATGGTCATATCATTCTCATAGGCGACCGGAACATGATGCAGCCCTAGAATCGAGCAGTTGACCCAGTACATCTCAAAGGTGGGGGAGACTGTCACCACATCCTTGCCCTTTTCTCCGAAAGTCTCGAGGATGTATCGGATTGCCATGTCCGTCCCGTTTGTGGCGACAAGGTTATTGAGTTTGCATCCTTTCCCAAGGTAGTCGGCGTATTCAGTGAGGAATTTGTCTGGCTCCGGGTAGATTGAAAGGAATTCCGGAGTCACTTCCTTAAGAACTGAGTCCACAAATGCCTTTGGAAGTCCTTCGGGGTTCTCGTTCATGTCATAGCGGTGATAGCCGTATCTGTTCTGCATCGGGAAGACTCTATCGGTCTTCTTGATATCCGGATTTATATAATACTTGGTCATTTCTCTTTCTTCCTTAGATTGAAGT
>JBAXZY010000081.1:0-6517 GCA_041670045.1 Bacilli bacterium
CAACTGCCAATCAGTCTGTTACTTATTCCGGATTTGATGAGACTGTTGTTTCTGTTTCGGCCACTGGTTTGGTTACTGCTTTAAAGACTGGCACCACTAATATTACCGTTACCACTGTCGGCAAGGATGCTTCAGACGCTGCTTTAACTAAGACCGTTGCTGTTACTATCAATCAGTTTGCCGCTGGAACTGATGCCACTATTGCTGATTTGGCAGCCGGAACCAATGTTGAGGAAGGAAAACTCTACAATGTCACCGGCGTTTTGGAAGGTCTTGATAAGACAAACAAATATGGAAATTCCTATCTTACCGATGTCACTTCCGGAAAATCCGTTTATTGTTATGGCTTGACCACTACCGCTTCTGCTTTCGCTTATGAGAATTCTGCTTATAAATATACGAATGTAAAAGATTCTGTTACTTCTTTAGCTGATTACAACAATGGTGATGTTATCACTGTTAAATGTGTCTATGCGCCTTTTAATGGAGCGAATCAGATTTCTGCCGTTGCTTTGACTCGTACTGCTGATACTGCTACTAAGTATGCCATCACTAAAGAAGCTACCGAAAATGGTTCGTTTGTTGTTGATAAGGAGACTGCTGCCTATGGTGAAGCTGTAACTGTTACTCCTACTGCTGCTGAAGGATACGAAGTTGGTCTGGTTTCACTAGAAACTGGTTTTGGAACTACTGCTATTAAAGCGGTTGATAGTGTCTATTCTTTTACTGCCACTGTTGTCAATAAGGTTTCTGTCACTTTCAAAAAGACTGTCGCTAGCACTAAAGTAGCAAGCTACAATTTAGTTGGAACTAGCACAAGCGGTGCTACTGAAGCAGACGTTGTTTCACAATTTACAGCTGGAGCTGATACAACAACTGCTGGATTATCTAATATTGTTACCTCTGTTTCAGGCTTGACCAATGCTTATTTAGGATATAACGGTTACCAAAATCTTGGCTTAAAATTTGGCAATAGCAAAAAGACAGGAACTATTACCATTGGATTATCTTCGAACGTCATTAAGGCAGTTGTTAAAACTACTGGGTGGACAGCTACTGATACGTTGCAGGTAGGTGATGCTGCTGCTCAGATTCCTGGAGTCGCCTACAATGCTGAAAATGCGGAACAGACACTTACTTTTGATTTTACATCTACCAACAGTCTTTCATTCACCTATGACAAGCGTGGTTTCATTTCGTCAATTGAGCTTTACGCTTTAGTTGCTTAGTTTGTTGTCTAACTAAAATCTTGAAGGCTTGAGGGAAACCCCAAGCCTTTTTTCGTTTTATGTTGTTGTTTTTTATCAATTAATATTAGTAGTTTTTCTCTTTTCTTATCAGTAATTCAAGTCAAAAAAATACTTACTGATCAATCTATATTTGTAAGAAACAATCATTGTTTATATACCATAGTATTAATTGCAGTCCTAGCTTTCTAGGTATTCGTTTCAAAATGTAATATGACTTTATGGGCTAATCTGAAAATAGCAAAAAGAGAATTCAGTTTTCTAATTCTGAATATCCAATATAGGTTTATTCAAATATAATTAATGTCCCAAAAATATTGAAATTGTCCCACTGCAGACATTATAATAATCAAGGGAGAAACAAAATGAAAAAAAGTGATGTAATAGACCTGATTAAAGCTTTTTCAAACAATAACAAAACTGAGTTTATCAATAAAAGCAAGGATATAGCTATTGAATTCAAGAATGACGGAGATGAAGAATTATGCCATTATATTTTGGCCTTGCTATCTGAGAACTTAAGCATGGTTCCTCAAGATAATCAGAATTCTCTTTCTTCTTTTTTTTCAGTGGCTAAAGAAAGCAATCAGCCTTTGTATCTTCCCGAAGATATAACCACAGATCTTTTGGGAATTATCAATTCAATAAACGGAAAAAAAGGATTAAATAAGTTTTTATTCGTCGGGAAACCCGGTACTGGTAAAACAGAAGCAGTGAAACAAATAGGGAAGACTTTGCATAGAACTGTTTTGTCAGTTAATTTCAATTGCCTTGTAGATAGTGCCTTAGGACAAACAAACAAAAATATAGTTTCTTTATTTCAAGAAATAAATAACCTTTATGATCCCACAAAGTACATCATTCTTTTTGATGAGATTGATGCTATTGTCTTAGATAGGATTAATAAAAATGATCTTAGAGAAATGGGAAGAGCAACTTCTACTTTCCTAAAAAGCTTAGATGATATGAATGATGATGTTTTGATGATAGCTACGACTAATCTTTTTGATGACTTGGATAAAGCCTTAATTAGAAGATTTGATTCTATTATCAGTTTTGATCGTTACTCTGTTAACGACAAAATTGATATTTCCGATAATCTAATCAGCCGCTATCAAAAAAACAATGGCATTAGCAAAGATAAGAGACTATTATCGAAAATAATAAAATTGACTGATAATGATTCTGTGGTTCCCGGAACTTTGAAAAATATAATTAGAACATCTATTGCCTTTTCTTCTCCCGACAATGACACTGATTATCTCAGAAGAATATTCATTTCCTTGAAAAAACGAGATTACTCTTTTGAAGAATTAAAGGATAACGGTTTTACTGTCCGTGAAATAGAAATCCTGACAGGTGTTTCTAAGAGCACGGTCTCTAGAAAAATAAAGGAGTAAAAAAATGAATGATCTGTTGACCCTTACTAAGGAATTTCAAAACCGAAAGAAAGAAAATCATTTTAATATCCTTTCATCCGTTTATGAAAAAAAGACAATAAAATCTACAACAATAAAAGAGTTTATATATCAATTAGACCAAACCCTGTTTTTCTGGCAGCATAATAACTATATAGAAGAAGAGCTTTTAATAAGCGCTTATGAAAAGACAGTTATTGCTAAGACACATCGAATACATAGAATTTTCAAATACAATAACTTGGATTCTAACTCAAAAATTGTCGGAGCGAGTTTTTATAATCGTGAAAAGGGCAGCAAAGCCCATGTGTTTACCTATCTGATATCAAAAAAGCAACTTCGAGAATCAATCAGCTTATTGGAATCCTATTTAGTTATATTTCAAAATACCTTTGGTGATGCTGCCTCTCAGCATGATTTAGATGAAAAAGCTCGAAACAAAATACCAAATGAAGCGAAAATATCGTTATCTGATTTTTATCAGATAACTCATGAACTATCATATGTCGATAAATTTGATATCTTAGAATGTCATAAGGACATGGCTGATTCCGAGATTATGGTTACTTTTTATCAAACTAATTCCGATATCAGACAAGTCCTTAAAAAACTCTCAATTGATTATATTGATTCTTCTTCTTTTGACAAGAACACTGTTTTATTGGATAAAGTCAATTATGGTAGACTGATGCAACTTGCCCCATATCTGATTTCCATGTCGGTTAAGAATTTTACTGATTCCATAGATGAATCATTAAATAGGGACAATGATCAATTTGAAGAACCTGTTCTTCCTAAACCGGGTAAAGAACCAACTATAGGTGTCATAGATACTTTGTTTGATGGTTCAGTTTATTTTAAAGACTTTGTACAATATCAATATTTAGTAGATTCAAACATTCCTGTTGATAAGGAAGATGCCAATCACGGAACAGGCATTGATTCATTAATTGTTGATCTTCCTCATCTTAATCCGTCTTTGGATGATGGTTGCGGCTATTTTAAAGTAAGGCATTTTGGAATTGCCACTAAAGGCAAGAACTCCTTATTCACGATTCTTGAAAAGATCCAAGCTATAGTTTATAAAAATCGAGATATTCATGTTTGGAATCTTTCTTTGGGTTCTAGTATGGAGATAAGCGAAAATTCTATTTCACCAGTCGCTGCTTTACTTGATCAATTAGAGAGTAAATTCAATATGATATTTGTTGTAGCCGGAACTAACAAACAAGCAGGTAATAAAAAAGAAATGTATATCGGTTCTCCAGCCGATTCTATAAATTCAGTAGTTGTAAATTCAGTTGATGAGAACAGAAACCCTGTTTCTTATTCGCGTCGAGGACCTGTTTTGGGCTTTTTTATCAAACCGGATATTGGATATTATGGCGGTGATGATAATCATCCTCTAAATGTTTATTACGATAGATCAATTCATTCTTCCTGGGGTACATCATATGCAGCGCCTTTAATTGCAAGAAAACTTTGCTATCTGATTGATGTTTTAGGAATAAGCCGTGAAAATGCCAAAGCATTATTGATTAATTCAGCCATTCCTTTTGATGATAAGACAAATAATAATGTCAATTATGTCGGATATGGTGTTGTTCCGATAAAAATCAAAGACATTGTTTCTTCAGAAGATGATGAAATTAAGTTCATCATCAGAGGAAAATCTAAAAAATACTACACTTACGATTATTCTTTGCCAGTTCCCAGTAATGAGGGCGTTTTCCCTTATAGTGTTAAAGCCACTTTATGCTATTTTCCTACTTGTAATCGTAATCAGGGCGTTGATTATACAGGCACAGAATTGGAATTTAAGATTGGAAAAATCAATAATGATAAAATTGTTCTTAATTCTGACAAAGGATATTCAATCAGTAAGTATATGATTGAAGACGACTCCAGAAAAATATTCAGGAAGTGGGATAACATTAAAGTTCTAAAGACCAAATATAGTGTCAGGTCAAACATGAAAGCAGACAGCAATGGTATTTGGGGAATACAAATTGCCTATTATGATAGAAATCTACAACGATATAATGGAGAATTTCCGGAAATAGCCTGGGGGTTAGCTATTACTTTGAAAGCCACAGATCACAAAAATCGCATTGATTCTTTTATCAACCAATGTACTTTGAAACAGTGGTTAGTCAATAAAATCACGATACAAAACAGAGTTAAAATATATAATCAGATGAAGGAAGACATTCATTTCGAATAGTGTTTTTGGCTTTATTTTCCCTGCGAGTAAGACAGAAATGCAGGTTTTAATATTGTGAAGTAAACCCCTAATATTGGACCCGAACGTCCCGAAGCCATAGGAGGGGCTTTTCTTATGAAATACACGACGGATCAGAAGCTGAGATTAGTGGGGCTCTATCTCAAAGACACGATAATCATGGCGGACTCTTGAACAGTCACAATGTAACGGGAAGATTATTCTACTTATAAGTCAGACAGCAACACTTTGGTTTATCTTTCTCATCTAAAATGGTAGAAAGTGAGTTTAGATTTTTTATTATGGCTTAATTAACGGTATTTCAACTGCTGCTGACATTTAGTATGAATAACCGAGTATGATTCCTAGTCTGACAATCATTGACAAAAAAAATCATTGACGTATAATGTGTTCGGAGGTAATACAAAATGACAACAACTATCACTGCCCGTGTTACAAAAGAAGACAAGGGCAAATTTGAAAATCTATGTTCTTCTATCGGTATTAGTTCTTCGACTGCTATTAATATGTTTGTGAAAGCTACTTTAAGAGAACAACAGATTCCTTTTGCATTAAAAGCTGCTGATCCTTTCTATAGTGCTCAAAATCAGGAAAGACTAAAGAACAACATTGATGAGATGGAGAAAAGCGGTGGTAAAATTCACCAGATAAAGACTGATGATTAAAGCATTTACGAAAGATGCTTGGGATGACTATCTCTATTGGGAAAAGCAAGACCGGAAAACATTAAAGAAAATAAACGATCTAATTAAAGACATTGAAAGAAACGGGTATGAAGGAATTGGCAAACCTGAACCTCCTAGAAATGACAAATCGGGTTATTGGAGCCGAAGAATTGATGATTGCAATCGTATCGTTTATAAAATAAAGGACGACATCATTGAAATTGTTCAATGCGGTTCTCATTATCGAGACAAGTAATATTGTATTATACGTATGATTATTGTCTTACAGTGCCTAGCTGTTTGTTATCTAATCTATCAAAAATATGACAGCCATTGCTTTATTGTTTACTTAATACACAGTCTGACATGTTGATTATTTCTAGTTGATCAAGTCAACTAAGAGAAAACTTCTAGTCACTAGAAGTGATTTATAAACAAAAAAACAGCATCTTGAAAAGAAACAAGGTGCTGTTTTTAGAATAGATTATTGTTTATTTCTTCAATTCTTCTTCAATGACTGAATTGATGGTATCAAAAGAAGCAGTAGGTTCAAATCTCCTGATTACTTCGCCTTTCTTATTGATTAAGAATTTAGTGAAGTTCCACTTGATAGAAGGATTCTTATCCCAGGAAGGATCCTTTTCCTTATTGATCTTAGTTAAGATAGAAGTAAGCTTATGCTCATTGTCAAATCCTTGGAATCCCTGTTCTTTCTCAAGATACTTATATAAGGGAATGGCTTTGTCTCCGTTGACATCGATCTTATTGAATCTCTTGAATCCAGTATGATATTTGAGAGAACAGATATGATTGATCTCTTCAATAGTCTCCGGTGCCTGTTCTCCAAATTGATTACAGGGGAAATCCAATATTTCAAAACCATCCTTATGATATTTCTCATAGGTATTTTCAAGGTTTTCATAAGTAGGAGTGAAACCACAGCGG
>JBAXZY010000082.1:0-6495 GCA_041670045.1 Bacilli bacterium
GAAGACTTGGCTATTTTACCTGAGAAGGTCTTTAATTATGTTTTCATTGTTGATTCAGCTAATTTCTCTCTAGTTGATTTAATAAGTTCTATCAGTTCAGCAAATAAAGCGTTTTTCATAGATAGCCAGGAATTCTCTGATAGTAGGACTTTCGGTTATCAGGAATTGTCTTTGAGTTATGCAAATCTTTATGGCACTAAAATCAGTAAGAATCCCATCAGCAAATATTTAACCGGTTTAATGATTCAAGAAGGTCAAAGACATGCCTTGAGATTCTCAACCAAGGAAAAAATCTTCCCGTATATGTTTGTGAATACAAGAGGAAAAAGAATAGCAATTCTTCCTGATTATTTAATACCAGACGATCAGTTAAAAGAGACTTATACTACTTTAAGAGAATTCTTAATGCGTAGCTTTTCAATCCCGTTATTGCTATTAGATACTTATGATTTTCTTTTTAATCCCACTGTATCTTTCACGCAGTTATTAAAAACCTATGGGCAGGCTAAGAAGCTATCTCATTCAGATGAGATGAGCTTTTATTCATCTGACAAGATGAGTACCTTCAAAGACAATGAGCAACTATATCTAGATGAGATTCAAAAAATAAAAAGCAGTTTCCGGGTGTGCTTAAGCAAAAATCAGTTCCAGGATTTAATTAATCATCGCCAATATGAAGATGCCTTCTATGGTATTCAACCAGTCAGAAAAGAAATAATTGATAAAATCACGAACCCGGGTTTTAATTCTTGGCTTGATTATCAGACCCATGTTATTAATCTCATTATCGAAAAAGGTGGTTTCTATATGGATGTTTCATTAGAAAAAATCGACTTTAAAAAATCCGATACCTCCATCCGCTCAATGGCGGAGATATCGGAAATTGAATTGATGCAAGGCATCAAAGCCTTTGTGTATTCTTTTGAATACTTTGAAGAAGAGGAATTACGAAGTGTTATCTCTTCTTTAGTTGGCTATGACGCTAATGATCCCGAGTTCTCTCTTCGTTTTGATGATGTGGTTGAAACGATGCTGAACAATCATCTCATTCAAAGAATCGGAGACCGTCTGTTCTTGAAACTTAGTTAGGCTTTGTAGACCCAAAGACCGTGAAGGTTGCAGTATTCATAGACTTCAACTACCTTCTCACCTTCAGCTAACTCAAATTCAGCTTCCGGTTTGCCGGTAGGATCTAAGTTCTTAAGTGTGTTCTTCTTATTAGTGACTAAGCAAATGAAGACAATATGATGTTCAGGAGTCATTGGATGAGCGACTGAGCCGACCTTAACAGTGACTTTCTTGCCATTAGCTTCAACGACTGGAACATGTTTCTCTTTGGCGGCATCAGTGGAATTAGCTTTTAACTCCATCCAATCCTCACCTTTCTTCATTCCCATAACGACTTCATTGGTCTTCTTATTCTTGAAAAAGTTAATCATCATAATCTTTACCTCTTGCTTGAATTATACCATAAACGAAATTTGTTTGTTTAAAAACGCTTATAGAAAAAGCCTTCCCACTTGGGAAGGCTGATTTAATAATTTAGATTAAAATTTAGCGGAAATAATCACGGAAATCAATTTGATATTTATCTCTGAAAGCCTGAACGATATCAAAAATATTCCAAATGATGCCTATACCGATTAAGTTATAAGCTAACTTAACTAAGGCAAACTTCCAACCCTTTTTGAAGGATTTAGTGATATAGAACTTGTCGATACCTAACCAGCCTAAGAAAAAGAGGATAACAATCAGCCACGCATCAAGCTTTTTCTGAGGAACTTCATATTCTTCTTTATTCATGTTAATGATGGTCCTTTTTAACAAAATGATTATAGCGGAAATAGAGTAATTATGAAAGGGAGATTTCTATATCGGTTTCATTTTCTTACTGATTATTGAAAATCTTAAGGCAGCATTTCCAGTTTTGTGTTATTCTTGATATGATAATAAAGGTGAAAAAAGGGCAAACAAACAATGGTAAAAGTTTTCAATTTTGAACATAGCATAAAGGAATTCAGCGCTAATACCTATGTTGTGGGCAAAATAGGAAATTCCTGCCTTGTCATTGATTTAGGTTCCACTGATACAGCTATCTATGATTATATCGAGACTCATTACAGCAGCTGTGCTGGTATTTTACTTACCCATGCTCATTTTGATCACATCCGCGGTTTACCGACTTTCTTAAAACATTTTCATACAGATATTCCGGTTTATCTTAATTCAGCTGATTGGCCTTTATTGACGGATCCTAATTTGAATTCTGGTTTTTTAACGGGTGAGAAAGTAAAAGCTAATATCAATCCGATTGATATTAAGGATAATCAGGAACTGTCTTTATCTAATTATAAAGTTAAAGTGATAGCTACTCCCTTCCATACTATGGGAAGTGTCTGTTATCTGTTTGATGATGATAATGCGTTGTTTACTGGTGATTCTTTATTTAAGGGTGGCATTGGTAGAACTGATATGCCAACCAGTGATCCAAATGCTGTTAACGAATCATTAAGAAAACTTCTCAAATTAAGAGATACTTTAGTTGTTTATCCTGGACATGGCTCATTAACTCGATTAGGTGAAGAGAAGAAAACTAATTCGTTCTTAATGGACCTATAGTTAATCAGATAGAATAAAAATACGATTTAGAAATAAAAGAATAGTAAACAATCTTTTCAAAAGAAAAAAAGATTGCTTTATTATGACAACAAGCTTTTTATCAGTTAATGAAAGAATTATGCCTAATATTTCATTTTAGATAATCGTATAGTTCCTTCTATTGAAGAAGTATTACTTGTTGGTTGCTAAAAAGACTTTATTTTCGGATGAAATCAGTGTGAAGGTGCTTTTCCTTTTCAGGCAATCCGTATTTTTCTTTTCCTAACTGTATTGATTTCATTAAGAAGACCATGTTCCTAGCTAATGTTCTCATCATCTGAAGACCTTCTAAGTCTTCTCTAGCATCACCTGGCTTAGTGCCATGAATGCCATTCCAGTATTGACCAGAGGCAATAGGCATTCCACTGATTTCAAAGAACTTATTCAATTGATCAAAACTAGTGGTAGTTCCGCCCCGTCTTGCAGCGACAACCGAGCATCCAACTTTCATTGTTTTATCAAAGTGTGATGAGTGGAAAAGGCGTTGCATAAAAGCAATTACATTGGCGTTAGGCTGGGCATAATAGACTGGGCTTCCTACTACTAAACCATCTGCTTCCTCAAATTTTTCACTAGCCACATTAACGATATCATCAAAGACACACTTACCGGTTTTAGAGCAGTTTTGGCAATCAATACAGGAACGGATATCCATTGATCCGATATTCAGTATTTCGTAGTTGACTTTTTCCTCATCAAAAATCTTAGCCATCTCATTTAAGGCAATTGAAGTATTGCCATTAAGATGGGGTGAACCATTTATCAAAAGTACTTTCATTTTACTTTTCTTCTTTGCCGTCAATCAGTTCAGTCAGGAACTTAACTTCATCTTCCTTCTTTAAACGAGGGAACAAAGGAGTAAGTTCTCCAACTGTAATGTTAGATAGTTTGCCCATTGTATTGACTGATTCCAGAGTTCTTAAGTCAGCTGGTACATTTTCTTGATCTAAAGCCTCGGCTGTTTTTGTTGGCATAAAAGGAGTTAAGAGTATAGATCCGATTCTGATTAATTCACTGGCAGCATATAAGGATTCATTCAGTAAGACGGTGTTGTTGTTCTTAGCCTGAGTCCAAGGAGCAATCGCATCAAAGTACTTGTTTCCTAAATCCAATAATTCCATGGCTTTAGCAGCACCCATGGTGATGTTTAAGTCATCCATGAAGGCTTTATAACTGACATATTTTTCTTTAGCATCGGCAAATAGCTTTTTAGTTAATTCACTGGTCGGTTCCTGATACTGTGGAATAACACCATTGAAGTATCTCTTAATCATTGAAAGAGTACGGTTGACTAAGTTGCCGTAGTTATTAGCTAAATCAGCATTGAGACGATCCACAAACTGAATCGGAGTGAAGGTACCATCATCTCCAAACTGGACTTCTCTTACTAAATAATAACGAAGACTATCAACACCATATCTTTCAATCAGCGGATAAGGAGAAGGGGCATTGCCTAATGATTTAGAAAGTTTAACACCTGATTTTGTAAGTAAGAGACCATGAATGATGATTCGATCAGGGAGTCTAAGACCTAAAGCCATTAAAAGAATCGGCCAGTAGATAGTATGGAATCGAGTGATATCTCTTCCAGCTAGCTGAACGATTTCAGCGTCTTCACCCCAGAATTCCTTCATCAGATGATCATCATTGGATTTATATCCTAAAGCGGAGACATAGTTTAAAAGAGCATCAATCCAGACATAGACGATATGTTCCGGATTCTCATCTATCGGGATTCCCCATTTAAAAGAGGTTCTGGTGATGCAAAGATCACCAAGGCCTGGCTTAATGAAGGTATTGATCATTTCATTCAGTTTGTCTTTGGCACAGAAGGAAGGATGTTCATCATAGAACTTAATCAGATCAGGTACGAACTTCTTAACATTGAGGAAGTAGGCTTGCTCAGTTTCATAGTGAACTGGGCGATGACAATCGGGGCAGAGATGTTCAGGTCCGACCTGCTCTTCAGTGAAGAAGGCTTCACAAGGTGTGCAGTACCAGCCTTTATATTCCCCTAGATAGATATCACCCTGCTTTAATAATTCCGTGAAGACTTTCTTTACGCAGGCTACATGATAATCATCAGTGGTTCTCACATACCAGTCATAGGAAATATTCATCGCCTTCCAGACTTCTTTGAAGGAAGCGGCGATTTTATCAACATAGGCTTTTGGTTCCATTCCGGCCGCTTCGGCTTTCTTTTCAATCTTCTGACCATGCTCATCAGAGCCAGTCATGAAGCGTACTTGATAGCCATCAAGTCTCTTGTATCTGGCGATGACATCGGCACAGGTACAGCAATAAGTGTGTCCGATATGGATGTTGCCGCTAGCGTAATAAATGGGTGTAGTAATGTAGAAATATTTCTTTTTCTGTTCTGCCATGATGATATACCTCACTAATTCTTTTATATTATATATTTTTCTTTTGCTAAACACGAATAAAGGCATTAATAAACATAAATAGGGATGGTGAAAGCTATTTAATCGGCTTTTTTCAGTTGCTAGTTAAACCTTTTTCAGCACGAAAAACCATTTTCGGGTTTAAAAACGAGACTCGGTAAGTGTATAATATCAACTTGTATGAATATCCTGTTCTTCCTAATCCCCAAAAGCCAAGTGGCTTATGTGATTGAGGACTTTACCTTAAGACAGGTGGCGGAAAAGCTAACTTATCATCACTACACCGCCATACCCATTCTTTCTAAGGATGGGCATTATATCGGCACCGTTTCTGAAGGTGATTTGTTCCGATATATCAAGGATCATGATCAGCTTAACTATCATGCTGCTGAAAACACTCCTATTTTAGATGTTCCTATTGAACGTGAAGTGGAAGCTATCCGGTTTGATGCTAAGATGGAAGATTTATATCATTTGGCTTTAAATCAGAACTTTGTTCCGGTGCTTGATGATTCAGGTATTTTTATTGGTATTGTTACTAGAAGCGATATTATCGGTTATTTTTGCCATATGAATGACGATTCGAAGAAAATATAAATTATCGAAAGAGGGCCTTATGGAAAAGTACATTTTCGTTACTGGCGGTGTTATTTCTGGTTTAGGAAAAGGTATTACTGCTGCATCTTTAGGAAGACTGCTCAAAGCTCGTGGCTATAAAGTCACGATGCAGAAGTTTGATCCTTATCTCAATGTTGATCCAGGCACAATGTCTCCGATTCAGCATGGTGAGGTTTTTGTCACCGATGATGGCACCGAAACGGATTTGGATTTAGGCCATTATGAGAGATTTATTGATGAGAATCTTGATAAGAATTCCAATGTCACTACTGGCAAGATCTATGAAGCGGTCTTAGCTAAGGAAAGACATGGTGATTACGGTGGAGGAACCTGCCAGGTTATTCCGCATGTCACTAACGAAATCAAATCTAAGTTCCATCGTAATTTCAAAGCCGATGAAACCGAAATCACCATTATTGAAATCGGTGGTACCATCGGTGATATTGAATCTCAGCCTTTCTTTGAATCTATCCGTCAGTTTGAGCATGAGGTAGGTTCCGATAACTGCTGCATCGTCATGGTTTCTTTGATTCCTTATCTGAAGGCTTCCGGTGAACTGAAGACGAAGCCGACTCAAATGGCTGTTAAGACTTTACAGTCCATGGGTTTACAGCCGGATATCATTGTTTGCCGTTCAGAATTTGAGATTCCTAAGAGCGTCACTGATAAGATTTCTCTTTTCTGCAACGTTCCTCCGACTCACGTTCTTCCTAACCTTGACTGTGAATCCGTTTATGAACTGCCTTTGATGCTTGATAAAGAAAACTTTGCTCAGGCAGTCGGAGAAGTCCTGCATCTTCCGATGCCGACTCCTGAC
>JBAXZY010000083.1:0-6258 GCA_041670045.1 Bacilli bacterium
GAAGCCGAAATCATAGGAGCACCCGGGTATTGTCGACTCCCGCCGATAATCAAATTACGTCCATAATCAGATTTGTTGGATGATGGATCGCGGTTGACAAAAAGCTGGTTATAGACTTCAGCGTTAGTTTTCATTAGAGTCCTTTGTCTTCTTCATTTTCTTCATTTTGTTTTCGTCGAACAACTGCTTGAGGCTTTCACTGTATATTTTATAAAGTTTATGAGTTGAAGTTTTTAATCCTTTATGGGAATACATGCAATCATAAAAGACTTGAGCTTTGATAGCAAAGCGGGGTTTATCAAAAAGAACCTTTTTATAGTCAGGGTCATTTTCATTAGCAAAATCCTTGGTCTTTGCTAAAGCCTTCATATGTGGAGTGATGATTTCCAAAGCACTTTCCATCACCGAACCTTTACGTTGTCGGTAGAAATACAAAGGCTTAGGAGTAAACACCACTTTTTTGGCAACAAACATAGCTTTGAAAATAAAGACCCAATCCTCAAACCGATCCAAATCCGAATCAAAGATAATATTATTGTCTCTTAATAACTGTGTCCGATAGAGACGTCCCCAGCAGAAAGTCCTAAAACGAAGATGAGGACTTTGATATAGCTTTTTCAGGCATTCCCGTCCAGTGCCTTTAAAAGAACTTCTTGACCAACCAATGTGAGGGTTCTTCTTATAAATATAGTAGCCGCATGTTGTTATATCGCTATCAGTCTTTTTTGCAAGATTATAAAGAGTTGAAAGATAGTTGGGTTTAATGATGTCATCAGAATCAATAAAGGTGACAAACTCACCTCTTGCTGCTAATAATCCAGCATTACGGCTAGCCGAGACACCATAATTCTTGTTGGAATGAATAACATAAATTCTCTCAGGATATTTCATCTCAAAACTAGTACAAAGCTCGGTAGTGCCATCACGGCTTCCAAAATCAGAAAGAATTATTTCATATGGCAAATTAAAGTCCTGATTAAGAACTGATTCCAAACAGGGACCAAGATAATCTTTGACATCGAAAGTCGGAATAATAACAGATATTTTAATGACACTCATTTTTGTTTTCTATTTCCGAAGACATTATAGATTAAAAGAGAGCCTTTTCAAACCATCAAAATCAAATCATTTTGCGATTATGTCTTTCTTTCAACTCATCAAGAATTATATAGATCTGATAAGACACCGTTGAGACTGGTACGCCGGTATAAGACGATATTTCTAGGAACGAAAAGGATTTAAGATATAGTTCTAAAATGGTCTTCTCCTGTGAAGTTAAATATTTCTGGTATTCTTCTAAGTCCAGCTTCATTCGAATCGACTCTTCTACTTGTTCACCACTAGGCTGAGAATCACAAAGAAATTTATAGGCTTCAGCATCCCGAATTTTTAATCCGAAATATTTGACTTCACGTAAATAAGAGACGGCATTATTCTTGGAAATGAAATTCAAAGAGATTTTCATCATCCTCCTAAAAAGATGCATAAAATCACCTTTCAGAGGATTGAATAATTTAACAGCTGTTAAGGCAGTCTTTTCTAGATGTGAATAAACTTCCGTGAATTCAGCAAAATTATGGACTCTGACATAACAACGGGAATAGGAATACAAAGTGGCATCAATACGGTGAAGATACTCATCAAGAGCCAAACGGTCATACTTGCTTAGCAAAACGATTTCACTAAGGCCATAGCCTTTATAATCATAGCTTAATGGTTGATAATTGTTTTCACAATTCTTGGCAAACCCAAAATTTTCAAAACACGAAGAGCAAAAAAGAGGACTAGAAAGAGAGTAGCTGCAATTCCCTTGCACAATAAAAGCCTCCTGATAATTAATTCAGTAAAAAAATCTAAATTGATAATTGATTACTTTTTAATCGATTTTTTTCTGCGATACGAATTGATTTCTGATAAAAAGACAGCTGTAGCGATAGATGCATTGAGGGCCTTCACCTGTCCAGGGAGAGGAATAGAAGCAACAAAGTCAGAATTTTTTCGAACTAAATCAGTTATTCCGAATCCTTCAGAACCGATAACTAAAGCTATTTTGCCTGAGTAATTGATCTGATCATAGACATCTTTTCCTTCTCCAGCACTTGCCACTACCCAATAACCGGCCTTTTTCAGCTTATCAATAGTCTGAGAGATGTTAGTGACCTGTACAATCGGAACTATTTCTTCTCCACCAGTGGCAATCTTTGATACCGTGCCAGTAACAGGCACCTGACGGTTCTTACCAATAATGATGGCATCAACATCAAAGGCACAGGAGCTACGAATAATGGATCCAAAATTCACGGGGTCTTCAATACCATCAAGAATAACAATCGTGGAATCTTCTTTTTTAGTAGTTTCTTTTAAAACCTGATCTAATTCAGTGTATTCAAAACGAGGAAGTGATGCGATAGCCCCCTGATGATTAAGGTTGTCGACCAAATGATTCAATTCCTCATTAGTTATAAGCTTAACTGCAACCGAACGATTTCTAGCCAAATCCATGATTTCTTTATCAGGATGGTTAATATTAAGAAAAATACGTATCGGTTTTCTCTTTCCAGTCAGAACGTTAATAACCGGAATTCGTCCAAAGACAAGATTATCGTCCATATGTTTTACCTAGGTTTTCCTGATTAAACTATAATTCGAAAAGACTAAAGAGTAAAGAAAGAAACGGAAATATCCTAAGCCTTTTATGGTTTTTGGTAGGTTTTAAGAGTTTTAAAGAAGATAAAGAACATTATTTGGGTACTAGCGAAACTTCCCCACTTATTATTTACGATTATAGGGGTATAATTAAGACATGAATTATTATCAGCTGAACACACTAACTGGCTATTCCTTTGGCCAGTCTATCGTCTTACCCGATCAATATGCTAAAAGAGCCAAGGAGCTTGGCTATTCTGGCATCGGTTCTGCTGATAACAATGTTTATGTCTTTCCTTCTTTGGAAGACAGTGCCAAAACTGAATCCCTGAAATCCATTTGCGGCTACCGCACTAAGTTATTTTGTTCTTCAACAGTTCCTTTTGATGCTGTCATTTATGTCTTATCAGAAAAAGGATATTTAAACCTCTGTCAGATTATCTCCCAGAAAAAGGATATTCTTGGTACTGAGGTTTTGAATAAATACAATGAAGGATTGGCTTTAGTCATTGATTGCAGTAATGAAAATTACAAGGATGAAATTTTTCTTGGCTTAGCAGCACCATCCTTATTGGAATATAGTCACATCTTCAAAGACAATTATTATTTCGGTGTCAGCATCTATAGTAAGGATGATCAGGAAGAAATCAAAAACCTGTATACTTTCTGTTCCAACTGCCAATATAAAACAGTAGCTTTTCCTCAGGTCAGCTATTTAAAGAAAAGTGATTCTAAGGAACAGTTCTTATTCTCAAAAGCTTTTCAAAAAGAGACTGTAACCGAAACACCTGAAGATGGACCTTATTTTCTTCTTTCACCAAAATCCTTAGATTTACTCTATCGGAAAGAAGATTTGAAAGCAGTCGAAGAACTAGTCGATAAAGTTTCCTTCACTTTCTTTGCTTCAAGAGGAAAACTATTTACTTTCAAAGATGATGATCAAACTTTGAATGAAGAAAGCCATGCTGGCTTAAAGAAAATTCTCGGCAATCATTTTAATTCATCTTACGAGAATCGACTTTCATATGAGCTGCAAGTCATCAAAAACATGCATTTTTCCTCCTACTTTCTTTTAGTATCTGATTATGTCAATTATGCTAGATCAATAGGAATCAAAGTGGGTGTCGGCAGAGGCTCAGCTGGAGGATCCTTAGTTTCTTTTGCACTTAATATAACTGAAATTGATCCAATCCGTTTTGATCTTTCTTTTGAACGTTTCCTTAATCCAAAAAGACAAAATATGCCTGATATCGATGTCGATTTTGAAGATACCAGACGTAACGAAGTTGTCGATTACTTGAGAAGAAAGTATGGAGAAGAACATGTGTCGGACATCATCACTTTCATCCGTTTGAAACCTAAAAGTGCTCTCAATTTAATTGGCCCGGCGATTGGCTTTAATGCTACAAGACTAAAGAAACTCTCCAGCATGATTTCCGACCGTGCCGATGATTTTTCTCAGGCTCTTACTGACAAAATGTATGGCTACCGATTACGTAATCTTTTAAGAGACCCTTATTATCAGGACTTGGTTTCTAAAGCGACTCCTTTGATTGGTTTGCCAGTCACTACTTCCCAGCATCCAGTAGGTGTCATTTTATCTGAAAACATTATCTATGAGTCATGCCCTGTCAGTGAAGGAACAAAAGGAATCACGGAATTTGAATATCCGAATATGGAGAGAACCGGATTCTTAAAAGCTGATATCCTTGCACTTTCCAATCTTACTTTTATTAAAGAAATTGAAGACAAGATTACCGCCGACCATAAAGAAATACCAAACCTTTGGAATGATCTTGATGATGAAGAAACATATAAAACATTGAATCGTCTGGATTTGGCTTTCATCTTCCAATTGGGAAACTATGGAATGAGGCAAACCACCGAAACCATTAAGCCAACCTGCTTTAAAGATCTGGCTTCAATTTTAGCTTTGTACCGTCCAGGAGCAATGGCTTACATTGATTTATTCGCTCAGAGAAAGAATAATCATGAGCCGATCGTTTATTTAGATAAATGCCTGGAGCCGATCTTAAAAGATACCTATGGCATCATGCTTTATCAGGAACAGGTAATTGAAGCTGTTAAGGCCGTTGGCGGATTTGATAGTGGTGATGCTGATATCTTCAGAAGAGCTATCTCTAAGAAGAATCTTTCTAAGATGGAAGCCTACAAAGAAAAATTTCTTTTAGGTGCCAAGCAAAAAGGCATCAAAGAAGATAAGGCTCAATCAATATATAAAGACATTGAGAAATTTGCAGGCTATGGTTTTAATAAATCCCACGCTTACAGTTACTCCTTTATCACCTACCAGCTTTTATACTATAAGACTCACTTCCCAGAGGAGTTTTATCGTACCGCTTTTGATGCTTCTTCTTTGTCTTCCGAAGACGGCATTAAAATACGTTATGAATTATTAGAAAGAAAGATTCAAGTAACTAATCCTCATATTAATATATCTTCCTTAAAAGATTTAATTTTCAAAGAAGATAAAGCCTATGTTCCTTTCAGAAGCATCAACGGCCTTGACTTAGAATTAATGACTAAAATAGTCAAGGACCGGGAAACAAACGGTCCTTATAAATCATTCTATGATTTCTGTTTAAGAAACACTTCTTTGATTGATCTCAAAGGAGAAAAGACAGTAGAAGCCTTAATCTCTTCCGGCGCCTTTGATTCCTTCATGGCCAATCGGGAAGCCATGCGTAGCAATTTAAACGAATGGTTAGGCTTTGCAAGAATGGGATTCGAGGAAAAGAAGCTTCCGGATATTTCTTCAACCAGTGAAGATATCGGAAAACAGCTCTTCCTAGAAAAAAGTGCCTTAGGTGTAATCCTTTCCATCAAGCTGACCAGCATCTATGCTAAGCCTCCTTATAAGACAATGATTGTCAGTGATGATTCAAGGGAAGAATTAGAACATGTCGTGATGGCAATCGATGAGAACAAGGAATACCGTTTAGAATTAAGCAGCAATCCCAGCATCGAGAAGAATTCCTTTGTCTTAGTAAAAGCCGACTTCAAACGCAAGTGGGTGAAACCTCTTGATATTATCAACATGAAAGTGAAGGTGAAAAAATGAGCAAGACTTATATCGTTGATGGCAATGCCTTATTATTCCGTTCTTATTATTCGACCGCCTATACCGGAAACATCATGACGACAAAAGATAACATTCCTATCAATGCTATCTTTGCTTTTCATAACCTAATTCGAAAAATCAAAGACCGCTTAAATAACGGTGATCATTTGTTTGTCGCCTTTGATACAGGAAAGCCAACACTAAGAAAACAAGAATTCGAAGACTACAAGGCTCAAAGAGCTAAAGCACCTGATGAATTGATAGCTCAGATGCCGATAGCCAGAGAGATGCTAGAAGCCATGGACATCCATTGGAATGAAAAAGTCGGATATGAAGGGGATGATTTAGCCGGTTCAATGGCTAAATATGCTGCCAGTAAAAACGATGAAGTACGACTTTTTACTTCGGATAAGGATTTCCTGCAGCTTTTGTCATTAGGCAAAAATGTCACAGTGGAAATGCTTAAACGTGGACTCTCCGACACCGTTTCCTATACTAGTGACAACATCAAAGAACTCTTTGGCCTGAAC
>JBAXZY010000084.1:0-6105 GCA_041670045.1 Bacilli bacterium
GGATGACCAATCCAAAGACAGGCATCCACACCATATTCGTCCTGCTCCATTTCTCCTAATTCCATAACTGCGGAGGAATTGATTAAAACAATCGTCTTTGAATAATGTTCTTTGCAAAAAGAGAGAAGATCCTTTTCATCGGTAGATAATTGCAGATATGTAGTCCCAGTGCTGGCTTTCCCATCACCATCATAATCCATAACAGGTGAGGCGCCCTCGGCTCCTGACCTAGCGAAAGTTACAATGACGGTATCATTGTAACTGGTATCAGAAATATCTGAGGCATAATGATTTTCATAGACTGATTTTTGAAATTCGCAGACTCTTTTATACCCGCCCCAATCTCCATTACCATAATTATCCTTGTTGTTAGCATAATCACTGCCGGCAAAGGTCGCCAAGGTCCCGTCACCTTTATGACCCATGTATTCACCGGTAGTATCCTTGTTTCTCCCTCCGCCAACTGCCGTCTCTAACCAATTCCAGGCTTTGGAATTGATATCAAGATACTTTTCATGTGAGGCACTGTCACCATCTTCTTTAGAACCATCGAAGGCTTCTTTCATCGAATAGGTGTGCTCATCGTATTTGCCACCGGCTGAGCCTGTGCCACCATTAATGTAGTTATATGATTGTGCACCAAGAATTGTAACTTTGCTGCCTTTAGCTAATGGCAAAGCGTTATTCTCGTTACGTAAGAGGACGGAACCTTCCGCTTCAATATCAGTATCTACTTCCCTGCCTTCAGCTAAACAAGTATCAACTGAATATTCATCCTCACCAGTATCACCAGTGGAGGTGCTCTTATTGGAACTACCCATATAGTCAGCTAATGTCTGACCATAGGTATTCAGTAAAGTGTTAGCACACGCCATCACACATACAATGGCTACGATTGATTTGCACCCACTTACAATCTTCTTTGTTTTTCTGTTCATGTTTACCTCTTTAACAGATTTTTTGTCTCTTCTCAGCTTTTTTTCCCTTCGACACCCCTCTAAAAAGGTTCAGTAAGCGCTTTTCTGAACACTTGAAACCAATTTACTGAAAGACCTATTCGTTAGCAAAGAAACTGTAACAAGCGGTAGGAGTTTGGTTACAAGCGTATAAAAAGAGAGACTTTTTTTAGCAGAATGTTAAAATCTAAAGAGAGGAAACCGGTAACAGTGAATGAATTTCTTTGATTATTTCATTAACTACTATGTCCATCATATTTTTGGTGTCACCTACATCATCACCGAATTAGTGGCCTGCCTATGTGTGTCACTGGTTTTCAATTCTGTCAATTTTAAAAAGCCAAAAGAAGTCTTAAGATTCCTTTTGGATTATGTTTTGACTTGGCTTTCCTATATCTTTTTATCCTGCTTCATTTATTTTTTATTTGAAGAAAGTAATGCCAGTTCTTATTCAGATTCCATGCGTTTCTTTACGTGGCCGATTATTTCTTTGCTTCATTCCTTATATCCAACTAAAACCGGAAAGTATACGATGAGACTAATGAATGCCATAGCCGTAACTTCCTTTGTAATACTTGCCATCAACATTTCTGGGACAATTGGCGGATTAATTACTGATAATGTAGGTGTTCCTTCTTCACTGCTTTCAGATATCACTTTTTATTTAATATTATTGGTTCTGATCTTAACCGTAGTTCTATTTAAAATATTCTCTCCCTTTAAATTCCATTATGTTAAAAGATTACCAGTTCTACTAATTGAAATTGTTTTCTTAATATCCTACGCAATAGTGATATTAACAACTTATCTTATTAGCAACGAAAAACCAATATATTCAGCTATCTTATTTATTGCCTTGCTATTTATGGATTTCATTGCCTATATTGTTTTTTACTTGAATGTAGAAAACTATAATAAAATCATCGATTTCCAAATGAAAGCCATGAAGGCTGAGTCAGAGAAAAGCCAAATTGAAATCTCCAATAGCAAATACGAAGAACTTCATCAAATCAAACATGAATTGAATAATGAAATGGCCATCCTAGAAAGATTGACTAAAGAAAAGAAATACGATGAACTGGAGAAATATTTTGCCGACATCTCCCAAAATGCTCATGTTGTCATTGATTTTGTAGATTGTGGTAATGCCTTGCTAAATACGGTTTTAAATATGGAATTGAGTAAAGCCCATGCTCAGGATCTTAATATCAACTTCCACATTTCTGTTCCAAAAGATTTGCCTATGGATCTAGAAGATATGACTTCTTTGTTTACAAACCTGTTAGATAACGCCATCGAAAGTGAAGTAAGAGATCATCTTTTTACGCCAATTGAAATGAAAGCTGTGTTTGATGGCAACTACTTATTATTAGATGTCTTAAATGCAACAATTGCCGCAAAAGAAGACATCAGCCTAGGACTCCTTCATTCCCAGAAAACAGATCGTCTTAATCATGGCTATGGCACCAAAATAATTGATTCCATCTGCCGCAAATATAGTGGCGTCAGTAAATTTTATATTGAAGATGGTATCTTTCATTTTTCCGGTATGTTGCTTCTTGTAGGTGATAATAATGGAAACAAATAAACTTAACTTTGCTTTAGTTGATGATGACCAGATGACTGGCAAAATCATGCGTGATGATATTGCCTCCTTCTTTAGAAACGATCGAGTCAGTTTCTCCGTCTTCACTTCCGCTAAAGATTACTATCTTTCACTTAGCAATTATCATTATGATCTGACATTCTTAGATATTGAGATGCCGGAAATGGATGGCATTACTCTTGCTAAGCTCTTAAACAAGGAAGAAAAAAAGGAACTGATTATTTATGTTTCCAATCGTGAAGATCTAGTTTTTGACTCTTTGGCAACTAGACCTTACGGGTTTGTCCGAAAGAGTCATTTTAGGAGTGATATTGATCAGGTTCTAAAAATTTTTTTAGCTGATATTGATAAAGAAAAACAACAAATACTGATTTTAAATTCAAATGAAGGCAAGGTTGCCTTAAATATCAGAGATATCATCTACATCGAATCACAAAGAAGAAATCAGTCGGTCTTTGTTAATAACCGTGACACACCCTATTACATTTCTTCTACACTTTCTGAACTTATAGAGAAACTAAGTGATAAAGGATTTATTAATTGCTGCAAAGGAATCCTAGTCAATTATCTCTATATTAAAATCATTAACGATGATTACTTAGTGTTGAAAAACAACGCTACCCTTCCGATAGCTAGACGAAGAATGAATGAGACTAAAGAAGAATATATGAATTTAATTAAGAAAAAAGCTTCCCTGATTTTTTAGTCATAGGAAGCTTTATTTATCAAATCACCGACTTCTTATAGATGACCGGATTAGCAATACCGGCTAATTTAGCTGTTTTTCTTAGTCTTCTTCTTTCAGCGGGATTAGAGCAAAAGGCTCGGTTAAGGCTTTGATCTTCTTTATCATCCTGAACAGCTTGCTCAAACATCCTTTGAAGTTTCCTAACACAGTGATACAGTTCAAAATGTTTAGCAAATTCCAAGTATTTTTCTGATAATGAGTCTTTAAAGTCAGGGTGTTCTATAAAATACTCAATCCGATTTTGCAGGGAAGTATATTTGCCGGCTTTGAAAAGACACTTTTCATCCAAAGCGAAATGGTTAGTGGCACTATAAGGTGAATCAGAGATAATCGGTACCTGACCACAGCAGAAAGCTTCAATGCAGGCAATAGCTTCACTTTCAGCGTCTGAGGCATGAACATATAAATCACAGTAATTCAGAATTCTTAATAATTCCGGTTGATCAACAAAACGGAAGATGCAGGGATTGGAAAGATACTTCTTAGATAGTTTTTCTAAGTATTTCTTTTTCGGTCCTTGACCGCAGAGAATCAACTGGATCTTATCATTGTACTTGGAATGACCGATGGCCTTAATCAAAAGATCCTGTCTCTTCTCTCCGGAATATCTTCCAACCATCACAATGACGTATTTATCTTGATACTCAATTGGTTTTTCAACATTCATCGGAACAAACTTGGGAGAAACACCATTGGAAATAGGATGAATCACATTCTTATAGTGATTCAGTTCCATCTGGTCCTTCATCATTTCACTAGGAGTATGAATATGACGGACATATTTATAAATCCAATTATTGAAGAGATGGTAAATGAAATTATTGAGACCATGCCAATGGCCCATGTTGATATTGTAGGAAATGTTCTCAGGTTGACAGTGGAAAGCGGCAGTCACACAGATTCCCATGCATTTAGCTATCAAACGGACTTGTTTTTCGACTTTGAAAGGAAGAATCATATGAACGACATCACTGCCTTTAATGAAGTCTTTGACCTTGGGATAGTCTTCTTTCTTGAAATCAGATAAGAACATGCCGTTCTTTTCAATCAAAGACTCAAAGACCGGAATGACTAAATGAGCGGTCTCATAGACCGGATACATGGATATATCATCATGCTTCTTAGGAATGAATCCGATAATTCGGACTTCATTACCCATTTCTTTTAAATATTTAGCTTCGCGCATGGCAGTAATGGTTGTGCCGTTATTGGGTAAGCCAAACATATCAACAACAATTGTAATTACCATGAGGGCCTTTCTTTTTAATGATTTACGTTTGAAATTATATTAGACTACAACTATTTATGCAAATCAATAATAAAAGAAACCATTGAATTCAATTTTATTATTGTAAAGCTCCAATACAAAAAGTAAGAAAAAACAGATTAATTGAGTAATTATTGCAATTTGGTTTTTCTAAAAAGAAAACCTATTTGCCTTAATTCTTGTTTTTTAAGATGGAAAATGTCAAATTCAAAGAAAAATTATTAAAATTTTGGTAGTGAATTTCAAGTAGGATGCGTATAATAGAACACGGAAAAAAGAAAGGAGCAGAAAATGGAATTCGATATTAAAAATTATCCTAATGTCACCGTTTTGAACCACCCCTTACTTACGCACAAGATTTCGCTTTTACGAGATGTCAATACAGGAACCAATGAATTCCGACACTTAGTTAAGGAAATCGCCGTCATGGAAGGCTATGAAGCCTTACGTCACTTACCCACTGAATTAGTCAAAATCACTACCCCTATTGAAGAAGCCAGTGTTCCGATGATTTCTGGAAAGAAGCTTTGCTTTGTACCTATTCTCCGTGCTGGATTAGGTATGGTAGATGGAATGTTAGAGTTAGTGCCTTCCGCTAAGGTTGGCCACATCGGCTTATACCGTGATGAAGTAACTCACAAACCTCATGAATACTATTGCAAACTGCCTTTCAACCTTGATCAAAGAGAAATCTATATTCTTGATCCAATGCTAGCTACTGGCGGATCTGGTATTGATGCCGTTGAATTATTAAAGAAGCATGGTGCTAAGAAGCTTAACTTCATCTGCATCATTGCTGCTCCAGAAGGCGTCAAAGCCTTTGCTGAGAAGAACCCTGATATCAAGCTGTATTGCGGTGCCTTAGACCGTTGTCTCAATAAGAACGCCTACATCTGCCCAGGTCTTGGGGATGCCGGTGATCGAATCTTCGGTACTGTTAAGTAAATCAGATTAAGTAAATAACAAAAGGGGCCATTTCTCAGCGATTTGGCCCTTTTTTAATACTTTAGGAGAAGCAAATGACATCAAATTATCAAGTAAAAGAAGTGAAGAATTATCTTGAAATGATTGACTGCTTTGAAATAAGAACCGTTGTTTTCATTACAGAACAAAAAGTATCTCCGGAAGAAGAAATCGATGGCAAAGACAAAAGCGCCCGTCATTTTTTGATTTATAAAAACACGAAAGCTATTGGAACTTTGCGTTTATTTACTGATGAAAAAGACCGAAGTTTCCATATTGGAAGAGTAGCTGTCTTAAAAGAATACCGACATCAGAAAGCCGGATATACCTTAATCAAAAAAGTTTTGAAGACCATTAAAGCCACTCATCCTGGCTATCATGTTAATATTGATGCTCAAGTTCAGGCAATCGGTTTCTATGAATCATTAGGATTCAGAATCACGGATGATAAAATCTTCCTGGATGCCAACATTCAACATAAACATATGGCCTTAGTTCTTTAATAAGATATATAAAATGGTTGACATTCATCCTCTAACCCTTTAGACTATTACTTGCGAAAAAA
>JBAXZY010000085.1:0-6025 GCA_041670045.1 Bacilli bacterium
AGGTATTATTCTATCAATCACCGCTTATTTTGTGATGGAACCAGTAGCCCGACTATTAGGAGCCACTGATAGCTTAATTGATAACTGTGTCCTCTATGGCAAAACGGTCATCTTTGCTATGCCATTATTGATGGTTGGTAATTCCTTCCAGACGTTATATGTAACTAGCGAAAAAGCTCATATCGGCTTGATTTCTTCTATTACTTGCGGTGTCTTCAATATCTTAGGAGACTTCCTATTGGTTTATGTCTTTAAGTTAGGCTTAAAAGGTGCTGCTATTGCCACTGTCTGTGCTTGGTGTGCCTCTGGTTTGATTCCTTTGATCTATTACTCTATAAGAAAGAATACAAGTCTTCTTCGATTCACTGAATGTCCCTTTGATTTTAGATCCTTAGGAAAAGCTATGAGTAATGGTTCAAGTGAGATGCTATCTAATCTATCCACCAGTATTGTAGCCATCTGCTTTAACTCTCAACTGATGAAACTGTATGGTGAAAATGGAGTAGCTGCCTATGGAGTAATCATGTATGTCAGCTACATCTACTTAGCCGTTTATTTAGGATACTCAATTTCTATCAATCCCCTTACTGGTTATCACTATGGATCAGGTAATAACAGTGAAGTCAGGAATATCCTAAAGAAGAGTCTGATTCTGAATATCATCACTGGTTTAGTAATGATGGTGATAGCAGAAGCCTGTGCCAAAGGCTTTGCAATGATCTTTGTCAGTTATGATGATGAATTATGTGCTTTAACTACTCAGGCCTTAAGACTCTATTCGTGCTGTTTCATCTTAAGCGGAATAAATATTTTCTCTTCTAGTTTCTTTACTGGACTTAATGATGGCTTGGATTCAGCTATTATTTCTTTTTCAAGAGCTTTGGTATTTGAATTATTGGCTATCTATGTTTTACCTTTGATCTTTGGAGCGACTGCTATCTGGTTATCTTTATTAGTATCAGAAATACTGTCACTGTCAGTAACAGTCACTCTCTTAATTTCACGAAGAAAGAAATACGGATACAACAAAATAGAACAAAAAATAGTTATTAGTAGATAGAAAAGACAGTTTCAAACATTCTTTGTTTGAAACTAACACTTTTTAATAGTTTTGAACTGTTTTTGATAGTTCCAAACACAATCTCCACACAAAACCGATCTTAATCAATAATCTAATAACTATAATTCTTTGAATCAAACAAGAAAGGCAACACGAAAACATAGAATAGCATTATTTCCGTTCCTTCCATACTTAGAAGCATTCGAGGTTCATAGTTAGAATAGACAAAAAGTAAAATCAGGATTACTAAATAGGCTAAGCCTATCTTGCTTCTATTCTTTGCCAATAAAGAAAATCTATAAATCAAGTATCCTAAGAAGGCTACTTCAAATACAATTCCTAGTAATCCATATGATAACAATTGATCGATGAAAGCATTATGCGAAGTCCATAAAACCTGAGAATTAATTAATACACTATAGGAATCAAGAATTGAAATATAAGGTATTCGTCCGTATCCAAAGATGATTGCATAAGGATTATTAAACATACTAAATGCCTTTTGCCATAACCCATATCTGGCTTCTAAAGTGCCATCATCTTTGAATCTTTCTAAGGCATGCATAAAAGAAACAGCAATATCTGTTTCTTTTAATGCCATCAGGAAAAGCACAGTTAGGAATAATCCAACTGCTAACACCACAAGAGAATAGATCCGGTAGCCTTTATACTTAGTAAACAGCAAGACACCTAAATGAAGCAGAATTAAAAGAACCAAGGATAAGACACTGGCTATTCTTGACCAAGCCAGTAAACAGAAAAAAGAAAAATAGAAAGAGAAGAAAAACAAAAGAGGGTTTGGTTTTTCTCTAAAAGACAGAAGAAAGCTGGCTATCGCTCCCATCAATAGAAAGAAACCGAAGACGTTTCTTTGACTAGTGAATGAAGTAATTGAGTAATCAAGTTGAAGAGTCGAATCAATGAAGATAAAGCGGAAGTTATTAGCAATTGCGGAAAAAGAAACAATAAAAGCATAAATACTCATAATAAAAGCAATGCCTATAATTAAATAAAGCAAGCCATTAACAACTTTTTTATTTGATACTGAGAATGTAGGAATAAAATCAATAGCAATAAAGAAAAAACTATAGAATAGAATCTCATCTAAGAAGCTGACTATTCTTTCTCCTATCAGGTATCCTTGATAGGATACAGAATAGAATTGATGATTGAAGGGCGATAAATAAGAGTAGACTTGTTCTCCATATGGGAAAGAGAAGGCGCTTATAAATCTAACCAACACTAAAATGCCTAGGATGGTTATGAGATTTTTAGAAGGCAGTTTCTTTGTCTTAGCATATCTTCGATAGATGAAAATTAAAGCTAATGTAAGATAAGCAATAGAAGCTGGAATAAAGATAAATAGATCTGTCATTCTATTAGGTAAATAATAGAAGTAAGAACCATTTATATAGAAGCCGTTCATGTTTTCAAAGGCTTCAGAACTGACTTGAAAACTACCTAAAGTAAATACTGCTGCTAGTAAAGAAAGAAGAACCAATAAAGAAAAATCCACCAGTTCGGCTGTATCAAGGTTTGCTCTTTTGTCGAAGTAGCAGCTTTGCTCTTTTTTCATAGTAGCTTTATTTTACCTTAAAGCGATTAGAACGGCTGAGAAATGACTTAGGTTTTTGATTATTCTAATAAATTTACTTAATCATCTTTCTTATCAGTCATTAAAACCGTAGGAATTCTTGCCATTGACGAATTCAGTAGTGGTCTTCACAACAAATTAGAAGAACGATTGTTTTTTTATTCAAGTTGCTGAAAATTAGATAGAATTAATGAATTGGCCTTAGCAAAAAAATTCCATGATTTCTAACTTCATCAATAAAAAGTCTTAATACATTGTTTTTCATAGAAAAACGGTGACTTATGTTTCAAAGCCACCGTTAATCTTTTTTTCAAAAGAACGTTTAGTGCCTAAACTACTGGTTTTTCTTTCTTCTTTCTTGGCTTAATTAAACGGAATACCCAGTATCCACAGCCAAGAACTACTAAAGCATCGCTGGCATAAAGAATGATTTTCCACCAAGCAAAGACTGGAGTGGATTGAGTAAGCCCTAGCTCTACTGTGACTTCGTCTTTGGAATGATCATAGTTTTTAGCAAATGCATAGGTGTTACAGAAAGTATAGAGGACATTCTTGGTTGCAGTTCTAGCACAGTTCATGGAGATAACATCAGTTTGTGAAAGAGGAGCACCGTTTTGATCAACAGGATTTAACCAAGTATCATTGCCGGCACGTACTCCACGGGTAGGATTCATAACTCCGTTTCCGGAACACCAATCCGTAACAACGCTACCTCTAAATCCCCATTCTTTTCTAAGAATAGATGTAAGAAGCGGATAGCTAGCGCCAGACCAAGTAGCGCCAACTTCATTGAACGATGACATAATGGTATTAGCGCCACCATCTTTAACAGCGATTTCAAAAGGCTTCAAATAGATTTCACGAAGGTTTTGCTCTGTCAGCCAAATATGAACATTATGAGGGTTGTCTCCAAGTTCACTTAAAGCAAAATGCTTTACAAAACAATGCAGACCATTAGCTTTAGCACCTAGGACAACTTTAGCTGCCATATAGCCATTAAGAATAGGATCCTCAGAATAAGTCTCAGCATTTCTTCCATTGTAATTGCTGCGATGCATATTGACAGTAGGTGCATACCAGCCTTGAAGACCAGTTGCCTTACCTTCGCTGGCCATTGAAACACCCATTCGATAAGCTAAATCTTTGCTCCAAGTCTGACCGATTACAGTTTCTGAAGGATAGGAAGTCCAATCACCAGGATGATCTGGTGACATTGTATGAGAATTGAATCCGGCAGGACCGTCAAAATCTTTAACCAGAATCTTCCCGACAGATTCAATGGCAGGAGTCTTATAGCCGCTGTTTTCAACTGTTTTTGTCATATCGGTAGCTGATAATTGATTAAGAAGAGTATCCCAAGTCTCATCATTGTAGTTAAGACCAAGCTTTTGAATCAGTTCATCATTGTATTTCAAAGTAACGCCAGTGGATCCTTCTAAGTCAGCCTGAGAAGCAAAGGAGCCGTCTTCTTTAGTGACTAATCTTAAGGAAGATTCCTGACTGTAAGTGGGGAATTGGGTAATATCAGAATATGGTTCATCATAAGAAGTATTCATTGCTTTGTTAATTGCAGCAGTTTCAGTGGGATTTTGGCTGGCTGTTGTTGGGAAAGTACCAGCAAAATCGCTTCTTGATAGATATGTTTTATTTGCACCGACATTACTGCCATCTAAAGCGATGCCTAAATAAGCATTGTCACCGGTGAATTGATTCTTGATCAATGTTCTCGTTTTTGGATCACGCTTAAAGACAATTGTCGAAGGCACATTGTAATTAAAGACAGCATTGGAGCAATTCCTAGTATCAGAAGCCGAAGAATGAACATCACTTTTAATCTGAATCTTATAGTTGCCAGGATCTAACTCATAGCTTGTTTTACCGTTACCATTCTTATCATAGCAATCATAGGAAGCCAATTCATAGGCGGAGAAATTTAGAGTCAAGCCTTTTTGAGTCTTTCCAGGTTCTAGTTCTTCTGTTTTAGCAAAATCCAAAAGCTGAATAGAAGACTTCTCAATGCCACCTTTAATGTAGGGGGCTGATCCATAAAGCTGAATCACATCTTTGCCTTTAACAGTACCAGTATTAGTGACATCCACCGTCATTTTTACTTCACTCTTGGCAGTTAATGCCGAGCCATCTGTCAAACTAACGCCTGTCACGTTCCATTCAAAAGAAGTATAACTAAGGCCATAGCCGAATGGGAACTGGACTACCCCATCATATCCCTTACCATACTCATTATTAACAGTCTTAAAATATCCTTCTTCATCAGCCGTTTCATACCAGCGATAGCCAAAATAGATATCTTCCGTATACTGCTGATTTTTGTTAGTCTTGTATTTGTTAGCAAAAGTAGGATCCTTTTTTTGGTCGTAAACATAAGTATCAGTAAGATGACCAGAGGGTGTCACTTCACCAGTTAAAATTCTACCAATGGCAGCGGCCCCGGATTGACCAGTAATGCCAACATTCAGACAGGCCCCGATTTTCTCATCTTTTAAGAAATCGCATTGCATAGCATTGCAGGTATTAAGAATAACAATTACTTTTTCGAAGTTGTTCTCAACCATTTCGAGCATGCTTTTTTCTCGGGTGGAAATCTGATAGTAAGTCTTAGTGGTATCTTTTTCATCTGAGCCATAATAAAGCTGATAGTCAGGAACTTCTCCGCCATTTTCACGATTGAAACGATTTAGAACAACAATAGCAGTAGAAGAAAACTCTTTACAGGAATTAATTAAAGTATCAGTATAGACGCTTTGCTCAGGTTCCATGATTCTGCTAGGACGATTGTCTTTCCCAAATGTAGTATTGCAAAAATTAGAATAGACGTTGAGAAGATCTTCGTTATAGGTAAAACCATTATCCTTCAATCCACTTAGAAAAGTAACTTTCAAATCATCGCTGACGGTAGAAAAAGTCGATCCACCACCAGAAGTCATGAAACCATTGTCTAATGCACCCCATCCAAAGACATTGACCTTTCTATCGTCTTTAGCCAAAGGCAAAGTATTATTAATGTTTTTAAGCATGACAATGCCTTCATCGCCAAAGCTTCGGCAAAGAGCATCACCAAGTGCTTTTGATTTCTTGACTTCTTCTCCCTCAAAGCTGATGCCTGTTCCGCATAGAGCAGTCGTAATGATTGACTGATACTTCATTGCTTCAACGTTAGCAGCAATGAAAGAACCAAGAATCACAGCGATTCCGGCACAGCTGAGAATTGTTTTATTTTTTCTTTCCATATCGTTTTACAGTGCCAACAGACAATCGATGTTTGGACCGATGCCTCTAGCATCTCCGGTATCATTAACTGGGTGTGCTGTAGTATGATAAGTGGAAATACAAGTCAGTTCAAGGACATTATC
>JBAXZY010000086.1:0-5885 GCA_041670045.1 Bacilli bacterium
CGGAAAGGAACCTAAGTAATCACCAAGGGCGGCTACTTCCTCAAGATAGAAGGAGGAATCGTGTTTAGTCCAGTCCACTTCTAAAACTGCTTCCGTTATCCTTATTTCATTTGGCTCTAAGGATGCCAATGAGAAAGCATAAGCCAAAGGAAAAAGATTATCCTGATAAATCACATTCCGGTCTTCTTCATAGATGCCAGAGATTTTCAGAGTTCCTTCGGCAAAGATGTTATGAAAAATTCCTTGGTCTTGAACAGTTCTTTCAAGCATCAAAGTTGATAAATCCTCTCCAAGAGCTGCTTCGGAGCTGGAAAAGAAACTTTTGGCGAGTCCTGATGAAACAACGATTTCCTGAAAAGAAGCCGGCTTCTTTCCCGCTAAGAGAGTTTTGTTTTCTAAAGAAGCAAAGCTTAAGCCATTATTATCAATAGCGGACAAAAGGTCCGCTTTGATAACTCCTTTAGGAGGCGTAATCAAGGAGCCTTGAAACGAGCCGAGATTCTCCTCTGATTCATAGTAATTGTCTTCAATCGTATTCAAACGGTCTTTGTATCGGGATAGAAAGAAAGGTTTGCAGAAGCCACTGATATAGCCACTAGCGGTATAAGTATAAATCGGAGAAGAATAAGAAATATTAAGAATCGCATCCGCGTTTTTATCCGTGAATCTCTTAATATCAGAAAGAGATACCTTAGGTAAGTAATCTTTATAAACAATCACCCGGTTATGAGAGAGAGGATCATTTCTTTTATAGTGCCTTTGATCAGTGCAAGGCTTAAGAGTATAGGGATCATTGGTTTCATCTGATAAGAAGTCTTTTAAAAAATCGGCTTCTTTATAAGGATTCAGTTTTAATCCTAATCCTCTTTTTAAAGTCCAGGGTACCCTCGGATCAATATCCTCCTCTTCAAGAATAGTCTTAAAGTGCAGGATGTCCTGAACAAAGTAATCAGAAAAGAAAGAATTAGGATGATAGACCAAGGTTTCAGAAGCCGGAAAAACACCTTTAAGAATCAAAGAATGAGTGAGAGCATAGCTCCACTCATTCTGGTTAGCAATCATCACTAAAGACTGGCTTTTTTTCCTAAGTTGAGAGTTAAGAAAAGAAAGATCATCACTGTCAAGAAAGGTTTTTCTTTCATTGCAAACCAGGAAGTAAACATTCTTAAGATCATTTTCTTCTAAACCTAATATGATTTCCTCTTCCTGAAGATCATAGTTTACTAATTCAGAAGGCAATTCAATCTCACCTTTACTGTTAGCTTCTAAAAATAAGTCCAGTGAAAGCTTGCTTAACTCTAGTCTCGAGGTATAAGAAGTCAGGTAAAAAGCCTGGTTGTTTCCAAAGATATCATCCAAGGATGAAAAATAGACGGGTGTAACATCAAGGACTGTTTCTAAGTAGCGGTTAGCTAAATAAGAAAGATGTCCGTAATCAGCACTTTCAAATCCGGAAGAGGTATAACTTTGATCTCTTTTTTCCACAACCAAAGAATCATCATCCATATAAGCCAAAAGACTGTTTTTAATTGATGCATTGACTCCACCTGATAGAAGAAAAGAAAAAGTAATTGAAAACAAAGCCATCGCTAGTGTAAAAAAAGTCAGAATCAAAAATCTTCTTTGTGAACCAATTAATGAAAACAGAGAATGGATTAAGCTTCTCCCTTGGTATTTCTTCCTAATATATTGTGCTTTTAGCGGTTTGTTATTATTTTCAGAAATTGCTTTATTCTGACAAATCAGTTCACCATTGACTAAAGAGTAGACATTACTATAAGGTGGTATATCATCAACTGCATGGGTTATTACAATCACCAGTCTCTTATGACTCTCATCGATGAATAATTTAGTCAGATCTTTTCTCAGGCCTTCATTCAAGCTTGCTAAAGGTTCATCAACTAAGAGAATGGGGGCATCCCTAATCAAGGCCCTTGCTAAAGAGATCCTTTTCTTTTCCCCTCCGGATAAGGTTTTGAAAGTCGACTTCAGTTTATCATTCAATCCTAGTTTTTTTAAGATCCTATTTATCCTTCCTTCCTTTTCTTCCTCAGTAAGAGAAGTGATAGCTAAAGCTTTTAAAAGATTATCTTTGACAGTTTCTTTTTCTTCGGCTTTGTAGTCCTGAAAGACAAAGCTGACTTTTTCAAATCGGTATTTGGCTTTCTCTTCTTCACTCATAGTCTTTAAATCCTGACTATCGACAATTATTTTTCCTTCATAAGAAAAATCCATTCCACCCAATAATGACAGCAAAGTGCTTTTACCGGAACCGGATTTACCTAAGATAAAGAATAAACCGGTATCGGGAAGCTCCAAATTCAGGTTCTTTAAAACCGGTTCTCTTCTTGAAGGATAGGTCTTTGTCAGTCCTTGAAGAGAAATCATTATTCTTCTCCCTGCATTTCTTTATTGATTTCTTCGTCTTTGATTCTTCTTAGCGGTAGTTTAGATGCCAGGAAAGTAACCAGTAGAGTAAGTACAGAAACTAATCCAAATGCTTTAAAATCAAAGATACTCAGAAAGGCTGGATAATCGTTCTTAGCTAAAAGGAGATTGACTATCCAAGTAAACAATAATGATTCGCCGACTAAGACAGTAATTGCCAAAAAGAAAAAAATTCCACTTAGTCCTAAGGCAATCCGTTTACGGTTTTGCTTATCGCTCATGGTCTTGGCCAAAGCAAACAACCGGATATTCTCTTCAAAGAGAGAATAGACTGCTAAAAACTCCAGCATGAAGGCTGATAAAAGAGTCAATCCTAAGAACACTAAAGCTATCTTACTTAAAGAAGAGATGATCTCCTTAGTGCTAGAAAAGACATCTAAAGCCCGTGACTGAACCAAAACCTTGTCGGAATAGAGCTGATTGGCTTTTTCTTTGATATTGGAAGGACTATTGGAGACAAAAAGGTATTTTCGAGAACCGAAATCAGAATCAAAGTATTCCTCTTTAGTTAGCAAATTCAGGATACTGACTTCTTCATCCAATTCCTGGGAGATATTTTTTAAATAGGTTTCTTCTAAGGTTTCATTGACGCCATTATAGGAATAATAGACAGTAGCGGAGTTAAAAGCCGTCTTTTCTTTAGCTAGACCGGTTATCTTAAAAGTAAAATTTAAAGGAACTAAATCACTGGTCTTCAAGGAGTCATCCCTAATCAGTACCTGATGAGAAAGAGTGATGGTTTTCCCTTCCACTTCTTTGAAGTCCGTATGAAGCTCTTCTAAAAAGGTTTGATTGATCACACAGTCGTATGAAGAAAGAAAACCACTGCCGGCCAACAGCTTGGTGCTGTCTTCCTGTATAACCGGTTGAAAAGTTGTTTTGATCTCTTCCTTTAGAATTCTTATGTCCTGATAAGGGGAGATAAAATATTCCTGAGAAGGATAAACGGCTTTGATTCCTAATTCATCAAGGATTTTTCTATCAGGAAGAGAGTATTTTTCTAAGGTCAGATGTCCGTCAGTAGCTATTTTTTCTTTGGTATAGATGTTGGCTTCATGATAACTGTAGTAGCTTTCAAGTAAATCATTCATGGATTGATTCAAATGATTGTTTAAATTGAGACCAAGATAAAGGAGTGATAAAGAGAAAGCTAAAAAAATGGTGCATAGTAAGACCCGGGCCTTTCTTTTCTTGATGAACTTCAGGTTGATGTTAAAAGAATCCTGAAAAGAAAGGAGGGGAGACTTTTTTTCTTTCTTAGAACTGATATTCTGGATACGGGTTTCAGGCACTAAGCACCCAGTCTTTTGAACCAATTTTCGGTTTTGGAGTTCGAATAAACAATCAGCAAAACCGAAAGCATTTTGGTTGTCATGAGTGACTAATAAGACCAGATGATCAACCGATAGGTCTTTTAAAAGCTGATAAATTTCAAGAGAATTTTTTTCATCCAATTGACCAGTCGGTTCATCAAGAATCAAAGTGCTCCTTTTCTGCACTAAAGCTCTAGCTAAACTTACTCGTATAGCTTCACCGCCGGATAAAGTCTTAATGTCTCTTAAAGCATAAGATTCAAGATGAACTCTTTTTAAGGCATCATTTGCTAAACGATTGAGGTCATCTTTAGAATCATGGTTCATCCATAAAGGGAGGAGAACATTCTCTTTTACATTAAGGTAATCCAATAACAAGGCCGACTGAAAAAGCAGACTGGGTTTTTCCTGATAATTATACGTAATCTTTCCACTAGTTGGCAAAAGCAGTCCTGAACACAAAGACAAGAAAGTCGTCTTACCTGATCCGGACTTTCCGGTAATGATCACCAAACCGGTTTCAGGAAGGGAGAGACTGAGGTGTTCAAAGATTTTCTGTTCACCATATGAAAAGCCGACATCCGTGAATGAAAGCATAATTACCTCCACTCATTGTTAGGCTTTTAGAGTCTTTTTTTCTAATAAAAAAAAGAGGACTTCTAAGAGAAGTCCTCCCCCTATTGCTATTTAAGAAGGAATAAGGCGTTAAGAACTAAACAAATGGAAGTCAAGACACCGACCCCGCCAGGAACAGGAGTATAGGCTTTCAATTCATTGTCTTCAGGTAAGAAACCTAAATCACCGCCACCTTTTGAATAGCCGCAGTCAATAACGACTTTGTTCTTACTTAAGGAATTGCGGGCAATCAATCCCGGTCTCCCAGTCGCTAAGAAGATATAGTCGGCATTTTTAGCATAGGTATTCATAAGGGTGGGTGAAATATGGGAATGCACTAAAGTCAAGGCACCATTGGACTGATTGACTAATTCAGCTAACGGCAATCCGACCGTCAGTGATCTTCCTACTACTAGACATGATTTTCCGGATATATCAAGACTGAAATATTTGAGAATCTCTCTCACTCCGGAAGCAGTGGCCGGAAGATAATTCAAATCACCAGAATACAGCTTTCCCTTATTGATCAAAGTCATCATGTCAGGATCGTATTTAGGATCAATCAAAGAGAGGAATTCATTTTCGTAGTCGATTCCTAAAGGTCTTGCTAGGATGACAAAGTGACCTAAAGTTGCCTCTTTAAAAGCCTTCAGGTTATCTTCGGGTTTAGCTTTCTTATCAAGAAAGCCTTCCGTAAAAGGAATATTCAGATCCGTTAAGACTTTCTTAATGCCTTTCAGATAGAAAAAAGACGGCATGCTGTCTTTATCGGAATAAAGATAGAAGGAAAGCTTATTCAAGTCAGGATCGTTTTTAGCCCTTTCCATCAACAAAGGCTTAATATCTTTGCAAGCTAGAATCATGTTACTTCATCTTCTTGCTGGCCGGGACTTTAGGAAGACCAGGCATAGTAACGATACTGCCAGTAAGCGGAACTAAGAAACGGGCACCAGTGAAGAGACGGAAGGATTCAACATGAATAGTATGCTTAGGAACATTCAAAAGATGGGGATCATCGCTTAAGGAATTAGGAGTCTTTGAGATGCAGATAGGGAAGGCATCATAATGGTCCTTAACAAAACTAGCCATCTGCTGTTTAGCAAAGTCAGTATAGACTACTCCATCGGCGCCGTAGATCTTAGTGGAGATAGTCTCAATCTTCTCAGTCATCGACATCTTGTCGTTGACAAGAGGTTTGAAGCCTTTGTCTAAAGAAACATCAGCTAACTTCTTAGCTTTCTTAGCTAAATCGATAGCACCTTTAGGTCCATCCATATAGGAAGTATTGACGGCATATTCAAAGTGATTGGCTTCTAAGTAATCAGTAATGACTTTAACTTCTTCATCCGTGTCATCCTGGAAACGGTTGACCGAGACTAAGACCGGAAGATGATATAAAGCCACATTATCCAAATGCTTTCTTAGGTTGCTGATACCAATGCTGATAGCCTTAGGATTAGGAGTCTTCAAATCTTCGAATTTGACCCCGCCATGCAGTTTCAAAGCCCG
>JBAXZY010000087.1:0-5878 GCA_041670045.1 Bacilli bacterium
AGGGAACCAATCGTGAAATGACAGTTGGCTTTATTTTCAAAATCAGTCTTAACCGGTCCGGGGCAGAGAACGGAAATCGTAGCATGAGACTTATAGTCCTTCAGTTCCCGATAGTAGCCCTGAGCCAGATAATAGACGAATGTCTTAGTAGAATAGTAGACACTCATATAAGGAGCCGGACCAAAAGCAGCAGCACTAGCTACTAAAAGAACCCGTCCGGAATCCTTCTTAATGAAACGTCTTAAGAATTCCTTACCTAAGATGACAGTGGCAATGTCATTCAGCTTAATCATCTTCACTTCCTTAGCCGTATCAGTCTCAGTCAGTCTTCCGATATCACCAAATCCGGCATTATTGATGAAGACATCATAATCATCCTCACTAGTAGCCTTCAATAACCGATAGCATTCATTCTCATCCGAAAGATCATACGAAGCAAAATCAATCTGAACCGATGGATACTTCTTCCTCAGTTCATCGACAGCCCCTTCTTTTCTTGAGACCAAGAAAAGATCATAGCCTCTTCTAGCTAATGAATCCGCCATTGCTAATCCAATACCGCCAGTTCCGCCTGTAATCAATGCTTTCATATCAATTGTTCCTTTATAAACATAGCCTCAGGAAAGGCTTTCCTGAGGCTATTATATGCTATTTCTTCAGCTCTTTGGCAATCAAACCACCGACATAAGCGTTGTTCTTGATCAAGGCGATATTGCTTTCTAAGGATTTGCCTTGAGTCAAGCCTACCAGCTTGTCTAATAAGTAAGGAGTGACTCTCTTGCCGTGAATCTGATCTTTCTCCATCATCTTCAGAGCTTCTTCAATCTTCTCTTCCATAAAAGTTGGATCCAGAGAAAACTTTTCCGGAATCGGATTAACAATCAAAGAGGCTTGATGAAGCTTCAGGGCATCACCGACTTTAATCATCTCAGCAATGTCTTTAGCCGAAGAGGCATGGATATCTAAGGCATACTTGCTAGTCCTCGTATAGAAAAGAGGAAGCGTAGATGTCTGATAACCAATGACCGGCACACCTTGAGTCTCTAAGTATTCCATCGTACGGGGAATATCCAGAATAGCTTTCGGTCCGGCACAGATGACATTGACATCAGTCCGAGAGAATTCATCTAAATCAGCCGAGACATCCATGGTTTCATTGAAACCGCGATGCACACCGCCGATACCGCCGGTGGAGAAGATCTTGATGTGAGCTAGGTTAGCTAAGATCATGGTAGCGGCAACAGTCGTAGAACCAGTCAAACCTTCAGTAACACAGAAAGGAATATCTTTTCTGGATACTTTAATAGCAGAATGATTCTGACCTAAGGCAATGATGTCATCTTTTGTCAGACCAATCTTGATCTGACCATTGATGATACCGATTGTGTAAGGTTCAGCACCAGCTCTTCTGATTTCTTCTTCACAGGCTAAAGCACATTCAACGTTCTGGGGATAAGGCATGCCATGAGTCAGAACAGTTGTTTCTAGTGCAACAGCTGGACGGGAAGACAAATCAGGAATGTTTTTAATTTGTTCTTTAATATCCATTTCAGTTCTCCTTATTATTTACTGATCAACTTATAGGTCATGAAGTGAGAATAAGTCTTACCGGCTTTGAGAATCAGATTATCCAAAGGATACATCTCCGGTTCAATAGCAATAGCTCTTCTTCTAGCGGTAGTTAAGTCTTTACCATTAGTGAAGACAACCGGAGTCAAAGAAGAATCAACATAGAAGTTAACTGAATCATAATCAGTATAGCATTCAATAGTCAGCTTCTTAGTATCAAGAATAACCTGAGGCTTATCAGTAGTCACATTATCAAATAACAAAGTATGATCAAGAGTTCCAATCTCAGGAACATTCTTTTCAATAGCATCCAGCTTAGTCTTCAGTAAAGGATTCTTTCTGAAATCAAAATAAGCAGGAGCTTTGACTGTCTTCTCAATTAACTGAGTGCCCTTCTTAAAAGCACCCATCTTAGAAGCATTGACATAAAGATGGTAATCATCAACATTCTTAGAGCGGAAAATATTCCAATACATATGGTTGCATAAAGAAACTGGGGTATCTTTATCAGTGGTAGCTTCATAGGAAATAGTCAGCTCGTTGCGGTAAGCGGGAATGAAATAGGTGACCTTGACTTCAAGGTTTCCAGGGAATCCACATTCGCCGTCAGGAGAATGATAAGTAAACACAACGGCACTGCCCTCCTTGGTCGGATTCAATGTAGCAGAATAATCTCTAAAAGACAGTGATTCTAAGATTCCACCATGTAAGCAGATATGCTGCTTGTCACCTAAAACCTGATAAGTCTTATCACCAATGGTGAAAGTATCAGCAATACGTCCGGCTACTCTTCCTAAGTTCTTTCCAAAGAACTGATCAGCTTTCAGATACTGTTGCGGGTCAGCCAATTCCAAAATCAAAGGTTCGCCATTCAGAGTCAATGATCTGACACCGGCACCAAAAGTCGAGAACGTTCCCTGTAGTCCCTTATCATTCTTGATTGATAAAAAGCGAGAATCAATTTGGTCCATAGTTTTTTTATACCTCTTTTATTGCACTTATCTCAACTGATGATAGAAAAGCCTGCTAGATTTTCTAGCAGGCTTGCAGTTTCTTCTTTTACTTCTTTTCTTCAGCGACAGGAGCGGTAGCAGGAGCAGCAGGAGCAGTGGCATGAAGTTTGCCGGCCTTGAAAGCATCATAACGGAAATCAAGATCATCAGCAAAGAAACTGCAGCAGTTCTTGTTGAATTCTTCCGGTTTCTCTTTCATGAGAGCCTTGAAGACATCAACTTCCTTCTTCTGTTCATCAGTCCAAGCATTGGATGGAATGAGTTTGTTGTTGTCTAAGATATCGCAGATGAGGATGACACCCTTCTTGTTGTCCTGAGGATCAGCAAAGAAAGCATATCTAGTTTTAAGAGATGGATCATCATAGCAGAAAGTGGAATCGAATTCGTTCTTAGCTCCATCCTGACCATTTAAGGTGATGTGAGCCTTGACCTTACCGCTTAATAACTCAGCGGCAGCTGAGATAGTCTGATAGGAAGGTAAAAGACGATTCTGTAATAACTCAGTGATCATATCAATACGTTTCTTGATATCATCGTTTCTTCCGACAATGAGCTTGATGTGCTTGGAATCAGGAGTGACGGAGAAGAGATACTGGCCACCAAAGGATAAGCCGATGCAGGAAACGAAGAAGATTTTGGAGACATAATCGAAGTAACGATAGATTTCAATCATCGTGACATCACGGCCAATAGAAGACTTGAGTTTGATCTCAACTCCGCCATTGTCGAGTTTGTTCTCAACTTCGATCTCATATTCAGGTCCTTCTTCAACAGCCGGAGGAACAAGCTTTAAAGTGGGTTTAATATCGACGTTGTAATGACGGGTAGCTTCAACAGCTTTCTGAATATCAGTGACTTCAGTGACGACTCCATCCTTAGAGACATTAAAAATACGATAGATCAATAACGGCATATCATCGCCAAGGCAATATGCATCGACAGAGCCATCGGGCTTATCTTCAGTATAGATGACAGAAAGCTTAGCTGGACGGACAAACTTCTTGCTGCCTTCATCAGCGACAGCCTGAATCTTAGTTAACAATTCATCATTATTCATAATTGTGCTCCTTAAATAGCGTTTACACACCTAACTATTATAAATACTATCTAGTAATATTTCTATGTGTTTTGATGTTTTCAATAGTCAAACACCTAAAACCCTTACATTTTAAGGGCAAATTAAATAAAAAATATGGTTTTCACAATTAAATACGTTAATAAAATATTCAGTATTAGCAAGGCTTTTAGGTTCAAAACAACTAGATCATTAAATCGCTTCCATTTTTGTTTGCTAGTCTATTTCAGTAGATTTCTCTTTTAAAGTCTCACAAATAAGATACGATTTTCTTATTGTCTAGTGCCAAAAACAAGGAGAGTATCCTTTGCATGATCCAACCAAAAATCTTTTTCTGAGTTTTCCTCAATAACATAAATAGATTTCCTAATAACTTTATTATAAAAAATAACGTAGCCTTTTCTAATGATTTACCCTTTTCCAATAATGCCTATAAAAAAAGCAAACACAAATAGTTTGGATTTTAATGAGCAATCAGTCTGACCTAAGTCCTTTCATCCACCTCAACATTAATCCTTTTAAATTTCTTTTCATGGTGACATTTATGATGGTATCCACTACAACATAATTTCTGTTGTTTTATTTGTATAAATTTAAGAAAGAAAGTTAGAGATTCATCCACTATTTTAATTCATTTGAAACAACACTCTTTATGTTTACTATTATGCATTTAGCTTTTTCTTTAGTAATACCAACTTTATCAGCAAGTTTAAAGAAGTCGGTTTAATTAGGTAAATCATTTCCCATACAGCTCATCCCATGTTCCGTTTGATAAACGGTTCTTGTTAAGTCATAGGCTGGTGAACATCTATAACAATGTTGTCCTTCATCATAAAGGAAAGCAAAGTTCTTAGAATGGTCATCATAGTTTTAGCAAAGACATTAAAACAAGCCAATCTAAAAGCTTTAATTACTTCTTCCTGTGACTGACAAATAAATAAAGTGGCTTGCAAATAAGAAACATAATCGAGTACTGGGTCATCGTGAGGTATTTCCACTAATCCCGCTAACGAGATCATATGAATTCTTTTCCCGTTAAGTCTATCAAAACGCTTAGAAGCAAAATAGCCTTCACATATCTTTGAAGGTAACAAAGAAAAATCGGCTACTTCTATTCCGCATTTCTTTGCTGCCATGTTGTATTCATATTCCATTCTGCCCATCCATTTAGTGTCTTCTCGTTCACGGAATTTAACTATCCATTCTTTCCCATCAATTGTTAAATGAGCTTTTGGTCTTTCTCCACCTGTTGATCCCGACATTGAAAATATTTCATCAATATTCAAGGGATTGATTTCTTTTTCTTCCTGGCTTTTTTCTTTGAAAATATCAGATAATTCTAAGTATTTCTTAATACATAAAATATAGCTAAAATATTAGCTATATGTAAATAAATTAATATAATTGGCTAATATATTAGCTAATATTTACAAACCTTTTTATTATTCATCCTTAATCTGAAAATTAATCTCAGTAAGATGGTTTTCTTTTAGATACTTGTTGCACTTCTTAAAACAATCAGAACAGAAAAAGCCTCTAGTAGCTGACATAGGGGAAGGATGAGCGGTCTTAATAATCAAAGCCTTCGGGTTAGTAATCAGAGTTTCCTTGCTCTGAGCATATTTGCCCCATAACAAATAAACAAGAGGTCGATCAACTTTGTTCAATAAAGAAATCAAGTCATCAGTAAAAGTCAGCCAGCCTAAGTTTGAATGACTAGTAGGTTCTCCTTCATGAACAGTTAAAGACGCGTTCAAAAGCAGTACACCCTGTTTAGCCCAATCATCTAGGCAGCCGTTTTGGGGTATCGGATAACCATATTCATAGAACAGTTCCTTATAGATATTCAGAAGTGAAGGAGGTAATCTGACTCCTTTAGCTACTGAGAAAGCTAAGCCATTGGCTTGACCGGGATTAAAGTAAGGATCCTGACCAATGATGACACATTTGACTTCATTCAAAGGAGTAAGCTTCAAGGCATTGAAGACTTGCTGATAAGGAGGATAGACAGTTTCACTGAGATACTTCTTGGTGATCACGTCTACCAGTTTCTGGTAGTAATCCTTGTTCTTCTCTTCTTTTAAAAGACTTTCCCAGTCACCTGGAAAAGAAGTCAACGCTTCTTTGACTTCACTTGCTGTCATGCTTCTGGTCCTGAGATTTCTTCTTTTCTTTTTCAAACAACATTAAGTCGGCAATGAAAGAATAACCCAAGAATAAG